>JANMUI010000320.1:0-10826 GCA_031391405.1 Betaproteobacteria bacterium | reverse complement strand
TTCTCTTCCTTGGCTTCCTTCAACTGATTTGCATCGACGGGCGACGCAACGGCTTTCGGGGCCGCTTTCTTTGCCGATGCGTCCTTCTTGTCGTCCTTGTCGTCTTTCTTGGCTTCTTCCTTTACCGGCCGACCATCTGGGAAAGCTGTCTTGAATTTCCCCGATACCTTGATCGCGATGGCGAGCTCTTTGCCACCGGATGAGAAACTGCGGATCGCTTCCTGCCCGCGTTTGTCAGCAGCGGTCGAGCCATCGATCAACTGCGAGTTCTTCGAGGATTTCAAGAGCACCGTTTGCGAAAGCCCTTCGACCAACTGGCCGCCGAACGCACCGGCCATCGGAATCAGCGAGTTCGGGATAAGGCTCGTGGCCACGTCCGTTCGATTGATGTACGGACCGTCCAGCGCGAGCACGGTCGGCATCATCCGCTGCCCCTGGCCCGCCGCGTTCTCAAGATCGAGCACGATCTTGCCGGTATCCATCTCCACACCCCACGCCTTGAACAGCTTGTCGAGCGAAGACGATGTGCCGCCCTGAAACTGCGGCATACCCGGGATCTGGTCGAGATAGGCATGCGGATCGACGAAAGCGATCAGTCGACCGCCACGCAAGATGAACTGATCGATCGCGTATTGGGCTTGATCCGAAATTCCCCGCGGATGGATGACGAGCAGCGTCTTGATTTCGGGCTTGATCTCCTCGGCATCGAGACCCACGCGCTCGACCTTGTAGTCCTTCTCCATCTCGCTGTAGAAGATCTGCGGAGGTTGCGGGCCGCCCTGCCCCATCATCATCGCCATCGGATTGCCGGTCACGGGCAAGGGCGTCATCACGCCGATCACCGGCTTCTCCTTGGTGGCGACCCGGGTGATCGCACGCGTCAAGTCGTACTCGATCAGGCGTTCGCGATCCGCTGACAATGACGGGATGGCTGCTTTCTGCTCGCCCTGTACGATCGCAAGCCCAAGGTAAAAGCGATCGCCGCTCGGGCCAACCTGTCCGTCGATGCCATCGACGGTCGCGGCATCTTCCGCGTCCGAATCCGGTTGCGGATTCAGTTTTTCGATGACCACTTTTCCGCTCGCGGCTTGTTTGTATTCAGCCAGGAGGTCTTCGGTTCGCTTGGCAAACGTGCGGACCTGGATTGGAATCGTGTCGTCGCCCTGGGTGTAGTAGAACTTGATGGTGATCGGATCCTTCAAGTTGGCGAGCGCCTTGCGCGTGCCCTCCGACAAGCTGAACAGCTTGTCCTTGGTGAGATCGATTCGCTGTTTCCCAAGACTCAGTGCGTAGTTGATCGCAACGATGGCGATCAACACGATAATCACGCCTACAGTGCTGTAAAGACCTTTCTTCATGGTGGTCGGTTCCCTTGCCGCTCAGTTCTTGCGACGATTGCGCACCAGCACCGAGGTGACGAAGAGCGCAAAGATCATGATTGATACGAAGAAGAGCACATTGCGTGAATCGAGCACGCCCTTCTGGAAGCCGTCGAAATGGGTCAACACGCCGAAGGAGGCTACCCGCTCGACATTCGTCGGACTCGCATAGCGTGCGAGAAGATCGGTGATCGGCACGAATCCAACGAGGATCAGCGCCAGACACAACACGACCGCGACGATGAAAGAGATCACCTGATTGCGCGTCATGGCCGATGTCATCGATGCAATCGCGAGATACGAGCCGGCGAGCAGCAAGCTCCCCACATAGCCGGCGAGGATCACGCCGTTGTCCGGGACACCAAGCAGATTGACGGTGATCCAGATCGGGAAGGTCAGCGCCATCGCGATCGCGAGAAAGATCCAAGAGGCCAGGAACTTGCCGGCGATGGCCTGCCATGGGGTGATGGGCATCGTGAGCAACAATTCGATGGTGCCGCTGCGCCGCTCCTCGGCCCAGAGCCGCATGCCGACCGCGGGCACGAGAAACAGGAACAGCCAGGGAAGCCACCCAAAAAAGGATGCGAGCGAGGCCTCGCCGCGTTCGAAGAAACCGCCGAACGTGAAGGTGAACACGCCGGCCAGCAACAGGAAAATCACCAGAAATACATATGCAACCGGCGAATCGAAATAGGCAACCAGCTCCCGTTTCGTAATCGCCTTGATAGCCTGCAAGGCACTCATATTCTTCCTCTTCTCAACTCATCGAGATAGTGTGCGACAGATTCGCTTCTGCGCGTTACCGCGCGGGTGCGGCGACGACGGTCTCGGGGCGGGTCAATGTTCGAAAAACGTCATCGAGACGGCCTTCTTCGGTCCGCAATCCATCGATCGACCAGCCCGTCGAGGCGAGGCCTCTTGCAATGAATGCCGCGAGCGCCCCGTTTACACCGCCGCGATTCGGATACGCGCGTATGGTCGTGCGTTCGTTTTCGGAAGACACCAGCTCGGTCCGGGACACTTCCGGGAATCGACCCACCGTATCGGCCACTGCGGCCGGCGGCGCCCCACTCACGGTGAGCAACACGGCCCCCGCGCGATCCGATCGCGCCTTCAATTCTCCCGGCGTGCCGTTCGCGACGATGCGGCCGCGATCGATGATGATCGCGCGCGTGCAGGCCTCTTCGACTTCCTCGAGAATATGCGTCGAGAAGATGATCGCCTTGTTGGCGCTCATGCGCCGGATGAGCGAGCGCACCTCGTGCTTTTGATTCGGATCGAGACCATCGGTCGGCTCGTCCATGATCAGCACGTCGGGATCATGGACAATCGCCTGCGCGAGGCATGTACGATGGCGAAAGCCCTTCGACAACGTATCGATCGACTGATGGATGACTGAATCGAGCGAGCAAAGCTCGATCGCCCGATGGATGGCGCGTTTCTTGTCATCACCCCGCAACGAACGCATATCCGCAGCCCAGCCGAGGAACCCGATGACCGACATGTCGGTATAGGTTGGGGCCGATTCAGGCAGGTACCCGATGCGACGCTTTGCCTCGAGCGGTTTGGATGACACGTCGAACCCACAGACGCTCACACTGCCGGAATCAACCGGTATGAATCCGGTGATGACCCGCATCGTGGTGGATTTTCCCGCCCCATTGGGGCCGAGAAATCCAAGCACTTCGCCACGCTCGACGGTGAACGATACATCGTCAACCGCGCGCTTCGGGCCAAAGGTCTTGGTCACATGATCGACCTTGATCAAGGCTCGCCTCCATTTTTAAGTAAATTGAACATCGGTGATTGACGGCCCGGAAGGGATACTGCCTTCAAACCGCGGCCCCGATTCCGGGACATCATCCAACGCGGTCAGGCTTGCATGGATGCCGTCTGGAAATCTACCTGCGCCCTCGCTCATCCCGATTCGGGTCGCTTTGCAAGGATTCGCGCTGGTCAACTGACCATTTTACAGCGGACCCGCCGATCGCATCGATCTTTCTGTTCTTGACGGACCAATGGTCCGGTGCTTCGCGCATTGGAGAGCCCTAATGCGCGCGCGATATGCAGGAAGTTCCGGTGGTACCCACTCGTCCGAAGCGGTTGATGACGAGCGCCTGAAACGCAAATACGAGGACGCTCGTGGACGCATCGCGGCGGATCGCATAAAATCCCCGGCTCCCCAAATGAGAGGAATCGCGATGACCCACGTCGTCACCGAGACGTGCATCAAGTGCAAATATACCGACTGCGTCGACGTGTGCCCGGTCGATTGCTTTCGTGAAGGCCCGAACATGCTGATCATCGATCCCGATGAGTGCATTGATTGCGCCGTGTGCATTCCGGAGTGCCCGGTGAACGCCATTTACGCCGAAGAAGACGTACCGGAGGACCAGCGCGATTTCACCGCGCTCAACGCCGAGCTGTCGAAAGTCTGGCCCTCGATTACCGAGACGAAGCCCGGGCCACCCGACGCCGACGAGTACAAAGACATGAAGAACAAGCGCGGTCTGATGGAGCGTTAAGCGCGGACACGTTGAACGCGCCTACCCTTCTTGCAATGATTCCCCTCGACGCGGCGCTCGGCCGGTTCGGCCTGGCGTTCACGGACCTCTATTCCCGTAAGGGCTTGGCGCGGCTGGACGCACGCTTTCTGGAGCGCCTCGGCACCGCTGACGCAGGCTTGGCTGATCGGGTGCAGGACGCCCGCACCGATCCAGGAGCGCTTGCTGCCAAAGACGAATCGGCGCTCATCCTCGCGGTCGCGCCGCACCTCGAGCGCTTTCTGTCGCAAGTCTTCGGCATCGCGGACGAATCCCTTGCGCTCGCAGCCCGCCACGAAGCACTGGCCCCTCTCTACGAGGTCAAGCGCAACTTTGTGCAACGGAAATCGAGCGCGAAATACAAACCCGATCAAGCCGCCACGTTCGATGGCGCGGCGCTTGAACACGCGCTGGCGCCTCTGCTCGGGGAAGGCTTCTCCGAGCTCGCGTATGCACGCCACGTCGCAGCTTGGCTGAAGGACGAAGCCGCCCACGCGGACAAGCTGGACCTGGCTCTGCGGTATGCATCGTGGGCGCTCAATACCGAGGTCGGCCGGGAACGCAATCGCGCTGGGGTACTGTTCAAGCAACCGCAGAAGGTCGACCCGAACAACCTGGTTGCGCGCCGCGACCAGCGCGAGGACGGCGGCATCACATCGCACCGTATCGAAGCCGGGCATATCCGCCAGCGTGCGGCGAACGGCTTCAAGCTTACCGATGCAGGCACGGACCTGGTCGGCGCGTTGGACCACATCAACTACTGCATCTTGTGCCACAAGCAGGGTAAGGATTCCTGCTCGACTGGCCTGCGCGAAAAGGCGAATCCCGCCGAGCCGCAGAAGATCGTCTTCAAGAAAAGCCCGTTCAACGTGACCTTGGCGGGCTGTCCGCTCGAAGAGAAGATCTCCGAATTCCACACGGCGAAGGCAGAGGGCCTCTCGATCGCCGCGCTTGCGATCATTACGATCGACAACCCCATGGCGGCGGCGACCGGACACCGCATCTGCAACGACTGCATGAAGGCCTGCATCTACCAGAAGCAGGAGCCCGTCAACATCCCGCAGGCCGAGACGCGCACTTTGAAAGATGTTCTCGAGCTGCCGTACGGATTCGAGATCTACAGCCTGCTTACGCGCTGGAACCCGCTCAACTTCAAGCGACCGTTTCCACAGGCCGCAAGTGGTCGAAAGGTGATGGTGGTCGGCCTGGGGCCGGCGGGATTCTCTCTTGCACACCACCTGATGAACGAGGGCCACACGGTCGTGGGGGTCGACGGGCTCAAGATCGAGCCCCTGCCCGAGCGATTCTCCGGCGTGAAGCTCGATGGAACGCGCGTGGCGTTCGAACCGATCCGCGACATCGCCACGCTGTATGAATCGCTCGACGAGCGCGTCATGGCGGGCTTTGGCGGGGTCGCCGAATACGGGATCACGGTACGGTGGGATAAGAATTTCCTGAAAATCATTCGCCTTCTGCTCGAGCGACGCCGCCAGTTCGCGATGATCGGTGGCGTGCGCTTTGGCGGCACGCTCACGCTCGAGGATGCGATGGCGCTCGGCTTCGATCATGTCGCGCTTTGCATGGGCGCGGGCAAGCCGACCACCCTCGATATTCCACACGGCCTTGCGCGCGGCGTACGCACGGCCTCCGATTTCCTCATGGCATTGCAGCTGACCGGTGCCGCAAAGGAAGATTCGCTTGCCAATATGCAGCTTCGCCTGCCGGTGGTTGTAATTGGTGGTGGGCTCACGGCGATCGATACCGCGACCGAGTCCCTTGCGTACTATGTGGTGCAGGTCGAGAAGTTCCTGCATCGCTATGAAGCGCTCGCTGCTGAGATCGGTGAGGACGCTATTCGCGACAAGTGGGACGGCGAGGAACGCGAAATCGCCGAAGAGTTTCTGGCCCATGGTCGGGCCATCCGTGCCGAACGACTAAGAGCGGCACACGATCACCGTGAGCCTCGCATCGTCCAGTTGCTGCAAAGCTGGGGCGGTGTGACGATCGCGTATCGTCGTCGCCTTGTCGATAGCCCCTCGTATACGCTCAACCACGAGGAAGTCGAGAAGGCGCTCGAAGAGGGTATTACGTTTGCGGAAGCGCTCTCGCCGCTGGCCGTCGAAGTGGAGGGATATGGCGCGGTGAGCGGCATTCGATTCACCAAGCAAGCGCTCGGCGCGGATGGCAAGTGGACATCTGCCGGCGAACGCCGATTGCCCGCCAATACCGTGTTCGTGGCCGCGGGCACGCAACCCAATACCGTGCTCGCCCGCGAAGACGCGGCGCACTTCATGCTGGACGGCAAATACTTCCGCGCGTGCGATGAAGCCGGCAATCCGATCAAGCCGCAGTTCTCGATCTCCAAGCCCGATCGCGCGGATGTACTTCTTTCAAAGCAACCGGATGGGCGATTCGTTTCGTTCTTTGGCGACCTGCACCCGTCGTACTTCGGCAATGTGGTGAAGGCGCTCGGCTCTACGAAGCAAGGCTTCCCGGTCATCTCCCGGGTGCTGGGCCGGCGCGAACCCGCGGACAGTGCATCGACCGGCGAATTCATTGCCAAGATCAATGCCCAATTGCGGGCTACCGTGCACGCGGTGAAGCGCCTCACGCCCACCATTGTCGAGGTGATCGTCAAAGCACCGCTCGCCGCGCACAGCTTCCGGCCCGGCCAGTTCTATCGCCTGCAGAATTTCGAATCGATCGCGCCGCGCATTGGCAATACGCGCATGCAGATGGAAGGCCTTGCGCTGACCGGTGCATGGGTCGATCGCGAGCAGGGGCTGGTTTCGACCATCGTGCTCGAGATGGGTGGTTCATCAGACCTCTGCGCGACGCTCGCGGCCGGCGAACCCGTCATCCTGATGGGCCCAACCGGCGCGCCAACGCACATCCAGTCGGGCGAAACGGTGCTGCTGGCGGGCGGCGGATTAGGCAATGCAGTGCTCTTCTCGATCGGCCAGGCCTTTCGCGCGGCCGGCTCCACCGTGCTCTATTTCGCCGGCTACAAGAAAATCATCGATCGCTACAAGATATCCGAAATCGAAGCGGCGGCGGATGTCGTGGTGTGGTGCTGCGACGAGGAGCCCGGCTTCCAGCCCGAACGCCCGCAGGATTTCGCATTCGTCGGCAACATCGTGCAGGCAATGGAAACCTACGCGGCCGGCCGACTTGGACCGCGCGGAATCCGGCTCGCGGATGTCGATCGCATCATCGCCATCGGCTCGGATCGGATGATGGCAGCGGTCGGGCGAGCGCGGCACAGCGTGCTCGAACCGTATCTGAAGACGCATCACTTCGCGATCGGATCGATCAACTCGCCGATGCAATGCATGATGAAAGAGATCTGCGCGCAGTGCCTCCAGGCACACAAGGATCCGGAGACCGGCAAGGTGAGTTACGTGTATTCGTGCTTCAACCAGGACCAGCCGCTCGATTGCGTCGACTTCGGTGTGCTGGCTGATCGGCTCAAGCAGAACTCGCTGCAGGAAAAACTGACGACCCAGTGGATCCGGCACTGCCGGCCGGGGCTCAAGCGGGTGCGCACGGCCGTCTAGGCTTCTGACAGATCACTACAGGGAAAGGCAGCGATGGACATCCGGCTTGATGGCAAGGTGGCGCTGGTAACCGGTGCATCGTCCGGACTAGGCGAGCGCTTTGCCTTGGTACTCGCCGAATCCGGTGCGCGGGTCGCGCTGGCCGCCCGCCAGATCGACAAGCTGGAGGGATTGAAGGCTGCGATCGTCAAGGCGGGCGGATCCGCGTTCCCCATCGGCCTTGATGTCACCAAGGTTCCTGATATCGATCCTGCCATCGAGCGGATTGAACGCGAATTCGGCGCGATCGACATCCTCGTCAACAATTCCGGGGTGTCGGTGACCAATCGATTTGGCGATTACACCGAAGCCGAATTCGACTTCATGATGGATACCAACGCGAAAGGCGCGTTCTTCGTTGCGCAATCGGTTGGCCGGCGCATGCTCGCACGCGGCCAAGGCCACATCATCAATATCGCCTCGGTCGCGGCGGTAAAAGTCGTTCCAGGCATCGGCGCATACGGCATGACCAAGGCCGCCGTCGTGCAAATGACCAAAGGCATGGCGGTAGAGTGGGGGCGGCGCGGCATCAATGTGAACGTGGTGCTTCCCGGCTACATCGAAACGGGCATGAATCGCGACTACTGGGCGACCGAAGGCGGCAAGAAGCTCATCAGCATGCTGCCCCGGCGGCGGGTCGGACAACCCGGCGATCTCGACGGCCTGATCGTGTATCTCGCTTCGGACGCGTCGCAGTTCGTGAACGGCGCGGTGATTTCGGCCGATGATGGGATGACGGCGACATAGGAATCTGCCCGGCAGACCGCACAGAATCCTGATGGCAGACTCTTACCTCGCCAAAACGTTCGCCTCTCAACCCACCCACGACCGATTCTCGAGCACTTCGGCGATGCGCTTTGCCGCGCGCGCCGCGCCATCCGTCTCCACCGCCTTATAGCGCACCGGTTGAAACATCGCAGTGAGCGCCTTGTCGGCCAATGATTCCGGCGTCAGCTCGCGATAGTTCATCGCGAAATCCGCACCGTAGTTCGCGAGACGTTTGCGAACGTGGATGCATTGCTCGAAATGCCGCTGCAATGGAAAGCTCAGGAATGGGCGGCGTGTCGCAACCAGCTCCATGCACGTGCTCAACCCTCCTTGCACCAACGCGAGATCCGAACAAGCGAGATGCTCGAAGAGGTTATGCACATAGGGCTTCACTTCGAGGCCCTCATGCTCGGGGAACGACTCACCCGCCAGCCGCGGCCCGGCGACCAGAATCATCCGCAATTCCGGGACCTGTCGCTTCATGCGTGGAAATGCGCGGGCGATTTTGTGCAATAGGGATCTTCCGACGGTGGTGCCACCGACCGCAGCAATCGCGAGCTTCTCGTCGGGGCGATAACCCAGCCGCGCGCGGACTCGCTCGGTATCGGACAATGTTGCCGGATCGAACGGCAATGCGTAGCCCGAGTAGGCGAAGTTTCGGTCGGTCCATTCGCGGATACGCGGCAATCCTGGGCCGAATGGCTCGTCGGTCACATCATCGCGATTGCCGATGAAGATCGCCGCATCGCGAATATAGGGGTATCTCGCCACATGCTCTATATCGTCGGCATTCCGGTCGGCGCACAGGCAAGCCTCTCGTTCGTCATCTTCAACCGGGAGACAGCCGACGAAATCGGTCAGGAATACGAACGGCTGGCGCTTCAGTTCTGGATTCTCGTGGTAGTGGTAATCGACCTCCCACGATTCATCACCAATCACGATGTCGTAGTGCTCCGTTTCCATCAAGTCGACGAACGTCATGAAGTTGAGTGCCATGATCTCGTCCATCGTGCGAAGTCCGAAGAACGCCGACAGATCGTGTTCACCCGCGATAAGCTCGATGTGTTTGCTCTCGTTGGCGAGGCGCTTGGTGATCGGATGAACACGTTCGCCCTCCCGTTCGAGATAACGCGTTGCCGGATCCACGGTGAACCAGTCGATCTTCAGATCGGGCTGGAGCTTGCGCAATTCCCGGGCAATGGCGACGTCACGTTGCACATGGCCAAGACCGATCGGGCTCGAGATGAAGAGCGCCCGGCGCTTGCGGCTCATCGCCCGCGTCCATTTCGTGGTGCGCGGCACACCTTCGATGAAATCGCGCACCGAGCGGTTGAACATGATCGGGTCGCGCCCCGCGGGGATATGGCCGCCGCCTCCGACGGTGATCATGCGCGAACCGGGAACCAGCTCGTGGATCGCTCGGCCCTTGGCCAGCGGAACGCGACGGTCATCGTCGCCGAGGATGACCAAGGTAGGGCACTTCACTTGTGCCGCGAGCGCGCGCACATCCTGGTCAATCCAACCCTTACGGGCCCAGTCGACGATCTGTCCGGTCGTAGACCAGCCATACCGCACGCCATCCTCGAACTGTTTGGTCGAGTGCGGCTCGCTGAAAACCGTCGCAAGGAACCAATCGAGGTAACCTGCCCAGTCGGTGCGCATGCGCTCGCTTTGCGCCCGCACCATATCCACAAACGCAGGGTCGTCGAGGCGAGACTCTGCATAGCCGCCCGAGACGATCAAGTGCGTTACGCGCTCGGGTTGTGTGGCGGCGAGGCGGATGGCGGTCATGGCCGTCGCCGACGCACCAATCACCGCGAGCTTGCGGATCTCGAGTTGATCAAGCACAGCAACAAAATCCGCGTAGTACTGATCGAACGAATAGTGCTGTTGTCCGAGCGGCCGATCGGATCGGCCATTGCCGCGCAGATCCATCGTAAGCACCTGAAAGTGCTGCGCGAGATACGGCACCGTACCCTTGAAAATCTGCATATGCGCCAGCTGAAACACCGGCGCGAAAGCAATCCACGGGCCCGCTTCACCGAACACCGCGTAATAGCTCTTGACCTCATCGCGCTCGACGAACCCATCTCGAGCGGGACGAATCGTTTCGTAGGGATACCCCTCGGTCGTAGGGAGCTCCCCAGGCTTCTGGGGGAGGTCTCCGACAATCTTTCGAAAGCTGTCCGGAAGATGGGCGCTCGATGCCATGTCATGTCCTCCTTCGTCAAGACGTGCGCGTGCCCGAAGGCCGTTTGCCTTTTTCACTCGCGCGTCGGTCCAGGTCTTCGAGGAGTCGCTGCATTGCCTCTAAGGCTTCGCGGTGCGTAGCATCCGCTTCGGGCATGCCGGTGAGCATGGCGAGCTCCATCCCTATCCAAAAATTACAGATCCAACAGGTGATCACCTCGGCCGAAACAGGCAAGTCGAGCTGGTACGTCGAAATCGCCTCGCGTACTGCATCGAGCACCAAGCGATGCCAAGCCAAAAGCCGCGGCCGTAGCTGGTCGCGCAACCCGGGATTTGACATGCTCGCCGCG
>JANMUI010000283.1:0-4517 GCA_031391405.1 Betaproteobacteria bacterium | reverse complement strand
TCGACCTGATCCTTCATCAGTGACTGCAGCGGCGAAATGATGATGGTCAGTTGGCCGGTCCGAAAGTAGCGGGACAGTGCGGGCAATTGATAGCAGAGCGACTTGCCTGCGCCGGTCGGCAGAATCGCGAGCAGATGCTCGGCGCGCATGCCGGCCAACACCACTTCCTCCTGGAGCGAGCCGCCCGATGCACTGGCGGGTTCGGCGCGAAATGTCGAGAAGCCGAAGTAGCGATGCAACTCGCGCCTTGGATCGTGGTGCTCGCTGCAATAGGCGCAGCCGGCCTGGCCGCAGGGTGTATCACGCAGTGCGCGAATCCAACGGCGCGACGCCGGAAACTGCATCGACACCCACGGCGGCAGGACCGAATTACCGCCACACACCCGCAGCCACGCCAACGTGTAGGCGAGGGCTTGGCGTTCCGTCTCGTCGCGAAGCCCGTCCCGCAGCATGGCGGAGAGTCCGGCCGAGCAGGTCTTGGCGCCGATCAGGGCCGGAAGATGGGCGCGGACTTCATCGAGGCCTGGACAAGGGGACCCTCGAATCCCTGCAAAAAGATTGTCCAGCGCGCCTGCCGTTCCGCCTGCGAGCAAGTAGTGCTGGCAGGCCGCCTCGGCCGGCGATGTCCTCTCCAGGACGGACAGGGCGTCCAGCTCGTCGCGAAGCAGTGCATAGCTCAATTGGCAATCGCGCAACGGATCGCTGCGCGTGTCCCGGACCAGCTTGTAGCCCTTCACCAGACGGTGATACGGATTCTGCGGAAAAGCGATGGGCGATAAGAGCAGGGTATCGACGACGGGCAAGCGGTCCAACGCGAGCGGGCCCAGTCGTTCGCGCAGGCACGGCAAATCGTGGGCGAGCACATTGTGGCCGGCGAGAAAGCTGGCCCCGTTGGTCAGGCGATCGAGTGCCGCGATGGCAGCGCGCGGGTCGAAGTCGCCCTGGAAGACGACCCGCTCATCGGAGTCGGGTCGCCACGCCGCGATCTTGCGAAGCGCACGCGCGGCATCGGGTGACGTTTCGATGTCGATGGTGAGGCACGGAGGACCGGTTGCACGCCTGGAGCTGTCCATGCGCGCAGTGTAGCGAACGCCCACTGACTCGTCATGCGCGCCGCAAGGTGACCGGCGCAGCGACTGACTGAGGATCGGGAAGCCGGTTACTTGCCCGACCCGGGCAGAGTCCCTTTCGGATCTGCTGGAGAAGACTGGTTGAGAACGGTGGGTGAATCGTTCGACCGGGACGGACGCCGACTCGCGTCCAGCATCCACGATTCCCGCCGCCACCGCTGAGCGCCTTGGCCGGCCGCCATGGGCGACTTGGATCGGGGTCGAAACATGTGCAAGCTCAGTGTCGGGAATCTGCGCGGTCTTCTGCGCAAATTCCTAGCTGATCAGGTCGTTCGCCGACATCGGTTCGAAGGTCTTCGGGAACGCCCAGGTCGAGGCCTGGTCGGGTCGGGCGCGGTACATCCCGTCATACGCTTTTCCAGACCACGCCGGCATCATGCGAATCGGCTCGAGAGCCGGGAGTGCCAGCAGCTTGGGAGACAGGCCTTGGGTAATCGTGTTCATGATGCACCTCGCTTGGTTGAACCGCTCTTCCCAGATTCGAGCCAACGGTGCTTTTGGATGCAGGGTTGGCCGAATGATCGATGCTTGCTAATGAGTGGCAGCAATCGATCGAAGGGTTCAAACGAACTGTACTTACGAGATGTAAACGGGCGATCTCGGGACGGAAACGATTTGTATCCGCAGGTAATGAGATAAACGTCGGGAATGGTGCGTCGCGTCAGGTGGCAGCAAAGCGAACGCAATCGCATTCAGTCAATGGCCACCTGGCTGCAAGGTCGAATGCGGGACGTCCCGCCATGCAGTCCAGGTTCGCAAGCCGCGATTCCAGACTCTCATCAAACATGAAATTGCACATGCGTTGAGAGAAACACCATTCTTGAAGACGCATTCGGCAATTGGACCAACGATTTCACAAGTTGTGCCCGGCAATGCATTTGTACTCGATGGGACGAGCGCTATCCTAGGCCGTCTATACGGCGCATTCAAGGCCGGAGGCTGGACAAAGGAGTTTGCGCAATTGCTCGAGCAGGAGAATTTCGAATGAGAGTCAAACTCCGTAACGCGGCCGCAGCACTCGCGATTTCGGGGGCTTTGTTGGCCGCCCCG
This sequence comes from Betaproteobacteria bacterium, assembly GCA_031391405.1. Classification (GTDB taxonomy): domain Bacteria; phylum Pseudomonadota; class Gammaproteobacteria; order Burkholderiales; family SG8-39; genus SHXR01. The sequence continues at coordinate 2,337 of JANMUI010000283.1, read as the reverse complement.
GCATCCGCGATCACGATGGATCTCGGCACTTTGGATGCCGGCGGCTCACAGATCGGCAACAGTTTTTGGCGCGTCTTTAATTCCGGCTCACCGCTCGGCGCCTTCTCCGACTACTTTACGTTCTCTCTGTCGGGAGCAGCCGATGCGTTGGGCGGGACCACAGTTTTTGAATTTGGTTGGATCGATCTGACGCTGTCATCCGCATCTTTGTCCGGCGGCACACTCGCATCTACGCGTATCGACAGCTCGCCCGAATCCTTCAGCTTCGCTGGCCTTGGCGCCGGTAACTACACACTGGCAATCAACGGATCTCTAAGCGGGCTCTTGGGAGCGGCGAGTTACCAGGGGAACATCCGAACCAACACGTCGCGTATATCTGAGCCAGGAACCCTGGCATTGCTATTTGCCAGCCTCGGCATTCTTGCCTTCTGGCGGCGCAAGCGCTGAGACCGATGTAGGAAGTCGTGCGTAGACCGCACGATTTCCCTACGCCCAGCCAGCCACCACCAGCTTCCCGATCGTCTTGCCCGATTCAAGCTTGGCGTGCGCCGCCCGCATATTGGCCGCGTTGATCGGCCGCAGCGTTTCCCGTACGGTGCCGCGAATTCGTCCGGCATCGATCCATTCCGCCACCTGGGTGAGCAGGCGATGCTGCTCGATCATGTCAGCGGTCTTGAAGCGCGGCCGGGTGAACATGAGTTCCCAGCAGATTGCCGCGCTCTTGGCCCGGAAGGCGTCCGGTGGCAGTGGCCCGCGATTGCCGACGATCATGCAAATCGCGCCTTGCGGGGCGACTAAATCGCCCATCGCTTCCCAGTAGCGATCGGTATCGGCGTAGTTGGCGATGTAGTCGACAAACTTCAGCCCGAGCGCTTCAATCTGCGGGCGCAGCGGCTGGGAATGGTCGATCACATGATCCGCGCCCAGTTCCTTGCACCACGCCACGGTTTCGGGGCGCGACGCGGTCGCGATCACTCTTAGGCCGGCGATCTTCGCAATCTGGATGCCAATCGAGCCGACGCCACCGGCCCCGCCGATGATGAGGAGACTCGCGCCGCGGTGCTTGCCGCCCAAGTCGATCTTCATGCGATCGAAATAGGCTTCCCACGCGGTGATGGCGGTGAGAGGAATCGCCGCCGCCTGCGCGAAATCCATCGACTTCGGTTTCTTGGCGACGATGCGCTCGTCCACGAGTTGCAGCTCGGCATTCGACCCGGGTCTTGTGATATCACCGGCGTAATAGACCTCGTCGCCCGGCTTGAACAAGGTCGCATCGGAACCGACCGTGACAACGGTACCGGCGGCGTCCCAGCCGAGCACCCGCGGCTGTGCTTCCACCTTGCTGTTCGGCGCGCGCTGCTTGGTGTCGACCGGATTCACGGACACCGCGGCCACGCGAACCAGAATGTCGCGGCCGGTAGGCTTTGGATCCGGCAGCGTTGCATCGACGAGCGATTCAGGATCGGTGATCGGTAGGTAGCGAGTGAGTGCGACGGCTTTCATTGGGGTGCCTTGGTGATTGCGCAAAATCGAGAGCGGTTCGCGGCCTGACCGACCATTGTGGCATGCTCTGGCCGACCCTCGATTCTCACTCAAGAACTCTTCATGGAGGAACGGATGCTTGCCACCCGCGCTACTCGGGCTACTTATCGCCTCGCCACTTTCCTTGCTTGCGCGCTTGCGGCGTTCACTGCCATCGCGCAGGGAACGTACCCGGTCAAACCCATCCGGTACATCGCGCCGTTCCCGTCCGGAGGCACCTCCGACGTTTTGTCGCGACTCCTCGCGGCGAAGATGACCGAGGGGCTTGGCCAGACCGTCATCGTGGAGAACCGCCCCGGCGCAAGCGGCAACATCGGGCATGAGATCGCCGCGAAAGCGCCGGCCGACGGCTACACGATCATCATGAGCAACAACGGCATCTACGCGATCAACCCGTATCTTTTCAAGAAGCTGCCCTACGATCCCGATAAGGACTTCCAGCCCGTTTCGCTGGTGGCCACTGCGACGCAGGTGCTGGTCGTGCATCCTTCGGTGCCGGTGAATAGCGTGCAAGAGCTGGTCGCGCTCGCCAAATCGAAGCCAGGGCAAATCAACTACGGATCGGGCGGGCGCGGCATCATTTCGCACATCAGCGCCGAGATGTTCAAGACAGTAACCGGTACCGATCTTACTCACGTCCCGTATAAGGGAACGGGTCAGGCGATCACCGATCTGGTGGCCGGGCAGCTGCATGTGATCTTCTCGGACATGGTCCCCGCCATGCCGTATATCAAGAGCGGCCGGCTGCGCGCATTGGCAGTCACCAGCGCCGCGCGATCAGCCGTGTTACCGGAC
>JANMUI010000281.1:0-9543 GCA_031391405.1 Betaproteobacteria bacterium | reverse complement strand
TCAGTCCGTGGTGGAGGGCGGTCGCCGCGATGATCAAGTCGGGCTGCGAAAAGGTATGACCAGCCTTGCGTCCATCCTCGACGAGCAGGCGCCACTTGAACATGACATCCTCGGAAACCTCGAGTACACGCTGTTCGAATATCGGCCGCACCTTGTGCACCAGCCAGTCATTGAGCGCGGCGGATCGGATCGCCAATGGTCTCGATGCCGTAACGGATCTCGGCGAATGTCCCCGAGCTGACGAACAGGTCCTCCAGCGCTTGCTTGGCGACAAACGCACGCACCCGTGCATTGGGGCGCAGTCGGCGCAATTTCGAGATCACACGGGTTCGAGCAACGAGCCACTCACAGCTTGACGGCCCGCACCGGCATCGCCGAGCGGCGCGGCTCGAGCTCACGATGCGACGACGCCTGCAGGGCGTCGATCAGCAACTGCCAGGTGCGCCCACCCTTCAGGCGTTGAAACTCGTCGGCATCGATGACGACAATGGCATCCGAGCCATGCAAGGTGACATGCTGCGGTCCATCACTGCGCGCCCGGCGCACCAGTTCGCTGAAGCGCGCCTTGGCATCATGAAGGCGCCAACGCGCGCTTGGAGGTTGAGCAGGCGCGGTCGCGCGCGTTGGGAACTTTCTGGTCATGCTGACCAAACTAGCACGGCGTCTCGGACGGAGCAAGGTGCCGGCAGGGGGAAGGTGCTCTAACCGCCCTCTCTGACGGTCACCGATTACCAAGATCCTTACCGTGTACAGCAAGCGTTGATTGCTCAGGGGAATAAACTTTTACCGCCTGACGCGAGATCCGCGCGGTCGTAGGGACTGTCGAAGTCGATCGCGGGTCCGACCGGCACAACACCCCGCCGGCGGCGACCTTAGGACCGCGAGCGCGCACCTCGATGCCGCTTTTACACACCGGACGCTACCCGGCGAGCACTACTACGCGCCAGAACTCTACCGCCTGCGCGCACTCGTCCCTGGAAAAAGTGGTGCCTCATTGGCGGCCGTCGAGGCTGCCTTAGGCGAGGCACTCGCGAGCGCGCGAAGTCTTGGGGCGGGGCTCTTCGCCGATCGCGCGATGCATGCGGGCGCTGAGATGCGGCAGACTAGATCTCTTGCACCGGCCTGCCGAAACCTCGGTGGGCCGATCGGTGATCGCGGGCCGCGTTTCACCCAGCCTCGGCGCGTTGCAACCGCCCGCGATTTCAAATCGCTGCTGTTCACTGCATGCTCGATGAGACACGAACTACCACTTTTCATCTCCTTGTCCATTCTCGAATCAGCTGGTTGTTTGTCGGAAATTCTTGCACATCGCCGCGACACATGAATCGCCGCCACGAATCGCCGTAGTGCTGTAGCTCATTGAATTCATTTCGCTAGTTGAAAACATACGTGCAGATGAGGCAATGCTCTAGATGTAATGAGTGGTAGCGGCCCATGCCGGGCGCGGCTAGTCGTCGGAATATCTCGAAAATCTCCGCTCGCTCAGCATACGCAGGATATTCACGGGATGTGCTGTCGATTGATCTGACAGATATCGTGGACGTACATTCTCAAATGATCGCAATCCTCTGTTTATATTTGTCTATCCATAGCTGGTACGGAAGGTGCTTACGGTGGAAGTACTAGGTTATTGGAAAGAACCGGATCTGATCTGGCCAGAAAGCAAGACGCCCAGATCGGAACGATTAGGTAACGGGACTCACATAAAGGGAATTGGAATGACAACCTATAAGTTGGTGATTCGCAGTCTGGCGGCGGCGGCAAGCTGTCTCGCCATGAGCAGTGCGTCGGCAATTCCAGTCACATGGACCGATTGGACGAGCATTATCGGTAACACCGCCAGCGGTGTCATGGGCAGCGTGAATGTCACAGTCTCAGGTAGAGCCAGTTTTGACGGCGTCTCGCAGATCGGTAGCCCCGCCACAAACTATTGGACGGAGCCTAACGCATCGGACCTGCCCTACACTGGAGGCACGGTCAGCAATGCACCGACGGCTAACGAACAGGTAGGCCTGAACACTGCTAATTCGATAACCGTGACGTTTTCGTCAGCCGTCAATACGCTATACATGGCGCTGCTAAGCGTCGGACAGCCCAATTACACCGTCACCTACGATTTCAATCGGTCGTTCAGCATTGACAGTGAGGGCCAAGGCTTCTGGGGTAACGACGCCACCAATGGAGTGCTTGGTGCCGGCGACACGCTCGCGATGCAGGAGTTCCATGGTGTGCTGCGCTTTCTCGTTCCAGTGAGCAGCCTGACCTTCACCACCGCTCCGGGCGAGAACTGGCATGCATTCACGTTTGGTACCTCCGCCACGTCCGTCCCAGAACCCGGCTCGCTCGCGCTGCTGGGCGTCGTTCTATTTGGACTCGGCGTCAGCAGGCGCAAGAGGGAGTAATTCAAGCAGCGCTTACCCAGAGACCCCGCTTCGGCGGGGTTCTTGATTTCTGGGTAGGCTTTGTTCTCTGATTGGTTGACTTTGCGATAGCGGCGCTGCGATTCGTCAAAGCGGTGGCACTCGGCTTGTACGGGTCAGCATGATCGCCGGGCGAGACAGTACTGCGTTCACTACGACACGCGGTTTTTCCCGCCGGCACATGAACGCGCGCTGCAAATGTAAGCTCATCTCGACGGCGCGGGATGTTCGAAAGGACCCCGGTCTGGTCTAGGCCGCGCATTCCTCACGCATCGAGCGCCCCAAGCGAAGAGAAGTGTCGCCTGATCGCTGAAACGTATTGCCCGAATCGCTCGGAGTTGATCATCTCCAACGTGCGCGGGCGCGGCAGCTCGATGCGCAGAATCTCAGCGATACGCCCCGGCCGCGGCGACATGACGATCACCCGATCCGCCAGAAACGCGGCTTCCGGGATGCTGTGTGTCACCAGAAGCACGGTCTTCTTGCTTTCCGACCAGATGCGCAGGAGCTCCAGATTCATGTACTCGCGGGTCATCGCATCGAGCGCGCCGAACGGCTCGTCCATCAACAGGAATGTCGGATCGTGCACGAGCGCACGCGAGATGCCGACCCGCTGCTGCATGCCACCCGACAATTCATTCGGGTACTTCTGCTCGAAGCCTTCGAGCCCGACCAGTTTCAGATAGTCGCGCGCACGCTGCTCGAAACGCGGACGATCAAGCTTCTGGATCTCGACCGGCACCATCACATTCTGCAGAACGTTTCGCCACGGCAGCAGCACCGGCGCCTGGAACACGACACCGACATCACGGCTCGGTCCATCGACCTTGCGATCGCCGATCGACACCGATCCGGATGTACGCCGCAGAATGCCGGCGAGGATCTTGAGCAAGGTGGACTTGCCGCATCCGCTCGGACCGACAACGGTGATGAGCTCGCCTTCATCGATCGTGATGCTCACATCCCGCAGCGCCTCGATGTCGCGCCCTTCACGCGTGCGATAGGTCTTGTTGAGCCCGGCAACGCGAATGATCATGCGGCACTCGCGTCATCATCCAGCGCAAACTTCTTGTCCCGCCACTTGAAGGCCGCCTTCAGGCCCTGTTCGCCCGCGACTTTGAAGAACGCCTTCGCTTCTTCGGATTCGGACATCAGTACCAGGGTGAACATCTCCGCGCCGTAGTCGACGGTCGATTGCAGCCCGCGCATGTCGTACATGCGGTTGAGGCCTTGCTTGTTGAGTTGCATCGCGGGCGGCGGAATCATCGCGAGCTTTTGCGCAAGGCGGCGTGCTTCGTGCATCAATCGATCGGCCGGCACGACGCGATTGACCAAGCCGATCCGCTCTGCTTGGTGCGCATCGACGCGGTCACCGGTGAGCAACAGCTCCTTGGTTTTCTTCATGCCGAGCACCCACGGCATGATCGGAAACGGCGGCGCGGATTGGAACTGGATCTCCGGCTCGCCGAATTGCGCGGTGTCGGCCGCGATCGTGATGTCGCAGACCATCGACAGATCGCAACCACCGCCCAGGCAGAAGCCGTTGACGGCGGCAACGAACGGCAGGCGTGAACGCCAGATCTTGAACCACGCGTCATTGCCAAGCTTCACATGGTCGCGCCAGTCCTGGACCGTCGTGAAGGGCTTCTCGCGCGGGCTGATGTCAAAGCCGGCCGAGAACGCTCGGCCCGCACCGGTGATGATGACCGCGCGCACCGCTGTGTTGCGCTCCAGCGCATCGAGCGCATGTTGCATCTCCAGAAGAAGATCGTCGTTGAGCGCATTCATCTTGTCTGGACGATTCAATGTCAAGGTCGCGATAAAGCGATCGATGACAAGCTCGATGGCGCTGTAGGTCATTGGACGATTCTCATTGGTGGAGGGAGGCGGTCCGTGGCACAAGCAGCGCATCAAGCACCCGCACGCCCTGCCCGCGCGGCAACACCGCCACCGGATTCAGGTCGAGGGAGTCGATTGCGGCGTGATAAGTCATTGCAAGATCGGAGAGCTGCACGATCAGACGCACCAACGCCTCGATATCGGCGGGAGGCGCGCCGCGAAAGCCCGCGAGCAATGTGGCGAGCCGGGTCGAGGTGATGAGCGCCCGCGCACGCGTTTCGTCGACCGGCACAAGTGCCAACGCGCTATCGCGCACCAACTCGACCAGAACACCACCCGAACCGACGACGATCGCCGGCCCGAACGGCGCTTGCCGTGATACACCAGCAAGCACTTCAACGCCCCCGCTCACCATTTCCTGGACCAGCACGCCAGCGATCCTGGCGTTCGGTGCGAAGCGCTGCACCGACCCGACCAGTCCCTCGAACGCGTGACGCAGCTCAGGCTCGGACTGCACATTCAGTCGCACACCGCCCGCTTCCGTCTTGTGCAGGACATCGATTGACTCGATCTTGAGCGCGACCGGATAACCGATTTCACGTGCCGCCATGACCGCTTCGTGCGCATCGCGCGCAAGCCGCTCGCGCGTGACGGGAAACCCATGCTCCGCGAGAAATACCTTCGCTTCGCGCTCGGTGAGGGGATCGCCTCGCTGAAAGCGATGTTGCCACTTTGCGACAGGCACCGCACCGTTCCCCGTCAAGCGATCTGCGTAATCGGCGAAATCTGCGGAGTCCCTTGGACTGAAGCTCGCGTAGTCGATTAAACGGCGCACCGCAAGCAGCGTTACTCGCGCGCCTTGCAGGGCCGGCACGCCTGCGGCGTACAACGGCTCGACCACGCGCGGATGCAGCCCACTCGCGAGGTTGCTATAGAAAAACAGCGGCTTCCCGATCGCGCAAGCTGCTGAGGCGGTGGTGGAAGCGATCACGCGATAGGTCTCGGCCTGTGCGGTTCCGGTGCCCGCGGGGCAATCCTGGGACACCCCCACGATGGCGACAGCCGGATCACCAGCCAGTGCCTCGATGCATGCGCGGTACATCGCCATATCGAACACTGCGGCACCAGTCGCATCGAGCGGATTACGGGGCGTGGCGAATGCCGGGAGCACGTTGCGCAAGCGGGTGATGGTCTCCTCGGCGAGCGCCGGTAGCTCGATGCCTGCCTCGTCCGCGAGGTCGCAGGTCAGCGCAATCTCGCCACCGCTCACGTTGAGCACCGCAACGCCTCGACCACGCGGCAAGTTTTTTGTACTTTGCATCAACACGCAGCTCTCGACCAACTCGTCGAAGTCCCCGACCGCGATGACGCCGATGCGCCGAAAAAAATCCTGGTAGACCGCGTTGGCGCCAGCGAGCGAACCCGTATGCGAGGCAGCAGCCGCCGCACCTTTTTCGGAGCGGCCGACTTTCAACGCGATGATCGGCTTACCGGCCGCATGCATCTTGGCGGCAGCGCGTGCGAAGCGGCGCGGATCACGAATGGTTTCGACAAACAGCGCAACCGCGCGCGTCGATGCATCGTCCGCCAGATAATCGAGATAGTGAGCCATGTCGATCACCGCGCCGTTTCCGGCGGAGATCAGATAGCTGAGCGAAAGGCGCTCGACGCCAGACAGCGAAATGCAGCACGAGCCTGAGTGCGAGATCACAGCAAGCGTGCCGCGTCTAAGATCGCTGCCAAGCGATGCGCTATAGAGCGGAATGCCGGCAGCGACGTTCACCAATCCCAGGCAATTGGGCCCGCAGATCATCATGCCGGTTCGCGCGCAGAGTGATTCGACCGCGTGTTGTCGAGCCTTGCCGTCGGCATCGGTTTCAGCGAATCCGCTCGCGAGAACGACCGCTGCCCGCACGCCAAGTGCAGCCGCTTCGTGCAACGCATCGACGACCTTGTCTGCACCCAGGCACACCACCGCGCATTCAGGCACGGTCGGCAGTGCCCGCAGCCCGTCGTAGCACATGATGCCATCGACCTCGCGCGCGGTTGGATGAATCGGGTAGACCGCACCGGAATAGGCCGCATCGATCAGATTGCGAACGACCGTCTGGCCGAGTGAAGACGCGCGTGGCGAGGCGCCGAGCACGGCGATCGAGCGCGGGCGGAGCAAGGGTTCGAGCGGATGATTCGGCATTGGAGGCGGGTGATGGCATGAACACCATGACGTGACGGCATGTTACCTCGCGACCCGTCATTTGCCGACCGCAACACCCATCGCTCGACATCGCCGCGTTGGTGGATTTCTTTGGGCGATCTCACTCCTTTGGTGCCCGCCCCGATTGCCGCTTGACTTCAAGTGAGCTTTTGATCAATAAAGCGTACTGGGCAGCACCCAGTGGAGCCGCAAGATGCCTGCGTCTGGATCCGTCAAACCCATTGCCCCCGTCACCATCGGCGGCACCGATATCGTCTTCGCCCAAGGTGTGCATGCCGGGTCATGGTTGTTCTTTACCGGTCACGAGGCCACTGATTTCGAGACCGGCCTTGCCGACTCGGTACTCGGCCAACCGGGACTTCCTCTGCATGGGCTGCCGCGTTATCGGCGCGAAGGCGATGTGTTGATGGAACGTCTCGCGCGGTTGGTAGAGGCCGAAGGCAGCGATCTGCGCCACGCCGTGCGGCTCGATCAGTATTACCCGACGTGGCGCGCGGTCGATCCGTATCACACCGCGCGACGCGCACGCTTTGGCAAAGGTGGCATTCCGCCCAGCACCTCAGTCGTGATGAAAGAGCTGCTGGTCAAAGACGCTGGCATCAACGTGTCGATGCTTGCCGTAATGCCCGGCGGCGATCGCACCCCGCGTCGCGCCGATCCCAAGGACGTTCCGGTGCCACCGTGGTCGGGCTTCGCGCCCTGTGTCATCTCTGGTGACTATGTATTTGTCGCGGGTCAAATGGCGAACGAGAGCGACTCGATGGCCGGCCTGCATCCGAAAGCGCATCGCCCAACCAAGGCGATGTGGGGCGGTACGGATGTTCGCCTGCAGACCGAATTTCTGATCACCGATCGTCTCGAACCGGCCATGCGCGCCGGCGGCTCGTCGCTCGCCAACGCGGTGAAGGCCCAGGTGTATCTTGGCAACATCGACGATCTGCCGGAGTTCCTCGACGTATGGAATGGGCATTTCGCGAAATCGCCCTGCGCGCTCACGATCGTTCCCACCGCGAGCTTTGGACTTGCGGACGGCATCATCGAGATCAACCTCTTCGGCGTGCGGGACGATGGGCGAACGAGGAAGCAGATCATCGAGGCGGATACGCCGCAGGCAATGCGATTTGGGCCGGCCGCAGTGCGGGCCGGGGATCTCGTGTGCTTATCAGGCCTAGTAGCGGCCGACGCCAACGGACCTATCGCGAATATTGGACCGCAGAATGGCCTCGGCCATTTGGGCGTCGGGGCCAAGCGCCAGATGCGTTACATGCTCGACGCAGCGGCGCGCACCTGCGAAACGGCTGGGACAACCCTTGCGAACGTCGTGCGCGCGCAGCACTTCCATACCGATCTCGCCGAGGTGTACCCGGCGCTCCGCTCATGGAATGAGCGGATGCCAGGGTTGCCGATTCCCTTTGGCGCGGTCGGTACACCGCAAATGATGCCGGTACCTGGTACGACAATCATGCTCGATCTGTGGGCCTACGCACCGTAACGATCGCAGCCGAATCGTATCCCTCAACGCACACCAATCAAAGAGGAGCGTCACATGACTATCTTGTCCACGATGCGAACAGCGGTCGGCGTTTTCGCGGGTACCGTCTGTTTGGTTGCATCGCATGCCGTCGCGCAGCCGAAGCAAGTCACCGTATTTATCGGTCCCGCGCCAATCTACGACTCGATCTGGATGGCCGATGCGCGCGGCTTTTTCAAGGCCGAAGGGCTCGATGTGCAATTCCGTTTGTTCCCGTCGGGGACCACCGCACTGCAAACGTTTCGTACCGGACAGGGCGATCTCATCACCAACGGAGAATTGCCAGGTGTCGCGCACTGGACGAATACGAACAAGGACTATCGGTTGATTTCGGTGATCGAGCGGGATGCGATCACCTATCGCATCACCGCGCTCAAAGATATCCAGAAGCCGCAAGATCTCAAGGGCAAGACCATCGCCACGCGAGTCGGCTCGACCGGATCGTGGTTCATCTCCACGTATCTGCAGAAGAACGGCATGTCGGACAAGGACGTGACCATCAAGAATCTCGACACCCAGGTGTTGCCGACCGCATTGTGCCAGCGCGAGATCGCCGCGTTCTTCATTTGGCAGCCGTTCGGCGCGCGCGCACTGGAGATCTGCCCCGACCGAGCGCATTACATCGGATCGGCCGAAGGTCTCATCAATGGTTACGCGGTGCTTGGCGCACGCCCGGCCTGGCTCGCGACGCCGGATGGCAAGGACATCGCCACCAAGTTCCTCCGCGCGATGCAGAAGGGTAAGGACGTTGCAGAGAAGGACTTCGATGCCGTCGCCAAATACGCACAGGATAAATATAGCCTGAGCCGGCAGGCGACCAAAGACCAATGGGACACCAACGGGCGGCACATCGGTTTCGACGAAACGTTTTTCAGCGATCACTGCAATCTCGCCGGTTGGATGCGCGACAACAATCTGATGAAAGGTCCGCTCGACTTCAGCGAATACATCTGGACCGACGGCTGGCAAGCGATCGATCCGAAGCTGGTGAAGGCAACGCCGAAGCCTTGTTAGAAGCCGATCGGAGCGATTGCGCGTGTTGGTCGTTGACGCTGTATCCAAAATCTACGGCAGGGCGCCGGCGACCTATCACGCGCTCGATAACATTTCGCTCGAAATTCGGCGCGGCGAGTTTCTGTGTCTACTCGGCCCCTCGGGGTGCGGTAAGACAACGCTCCTCAATATCCTCGCGGGATTCGAGAACGTCTCCGGCGGCACCGCGAGTCTCAACGGCAAGCGCATTACCGGGCCGGGAAGCGATCGCGTCATGTTCTTTCAGGATGCCGGCTCGGCGCTGTTTCCCTGGTTGAGCGTCGAAGAGAATGTGCGCTTCGGGCTCAAGCTACGGGGCATCGGGCGTGAGCTAGCCGATCGCACGATCGATCATTATCTTGGCATGGTCGGATTGGGAGACCATCGAGGGAAACAGCGCCGAGCCGGCATCCTGAAAGAACATGACGCGATCGCTTCCCGGCCCGGTAATGCGCTTGCCGTTGAGACTCGCGGTGCCGCCGGAGACGTTCTCGAATCCCGCGAGG
>JANMUI010000272.1:0-12705 GCA_031391405.1 Betaproteobacteria bacterium | reverse complement strand
GTTACGCAGGCCTCGCAGATACAGGTAGAAAACACCACCGAAATGGCGCTCGTAGTCGTAGTCGGCGATCCGCGTGGATAGATAACGATCGACCGCAAGCGTGTAGAGCAGATACTGCAGGTCATAACACTCGGCAGCAATGCTCGCGGCAAGCGCGGGCTCACCGTAATCATCGATGGTCGGACCGAGCCAGTTCGACTTGTAGTCGGCTATGTAGTAGCGGCCACGATGCTCGAACACGAGATCGATGAATCCTTTCAAGTAACCCTTCGCAAGCGCCCGGGGGATGGAACCCTGCGCCAACGCCGGCAACGCGCGTTCCTCGCGATGCAAAACAACGATGCGATCCAACGCCGCCAGCCGCTCCACGCGAATGGGGTACCAGAATTCCATCTCGACGAGTAGCGCATCGGCTCGCACGGCACCCAATGACAGCCCGGATTGCGCATCGATGGTCGTGGTGAGCACATGATCGACGATGCGCACGACAGTTTCCGCGAGTCGCACGGGCAAACCGAATTCATCAAGCGCACGGGACGAGATCGACAACCACGCCTTACTGTCAACGCGTCCCTCGACCAATACGCGTTCGAACACCGCATGCAGACAGCTTCCCGCGCGGGCGCCACGCGGAAACGCAATGATGTCGTCCGCAGGCTCCCGCTCGTCAACCGATGGCGGCGCGACGAATCCATCGTGGTCGGGAAAATCGGGCTCCGCGTTCGCCATCAACGCCGAAAAACTGGAAATGCGCCGTACCGGAGACACGCTCCCATCAAAAGAATTTGCGCGCCCAAGTCGACGCACGATGCGCCGCTCGATCTTGCCGGTCTCCAACGCCTCGGGAAGCTCGACCACCGCCATTCCCGTCCCGGTTTTTGACGCAAGCGCGTCGACCTCGCAGCGAAAGTCCGCCGCCGAAAGTCCTTTCAGTCGATCGACCAGCGTGCGCCGCGCTTCGGCCGGATCTGCCCCAGGCGTATCGGGCCCATGCAGCAGCCAGGCGAGAGCGCTGGATGCACACTCCTTCATTGCGCCCCACACGACGTAACAACGGAACTTCGCACGCGTGAGTGCAACATAGGCCACGCGAATCCGTTCCGCCAACGCCTCGGTTTCCGCATACGCACGATGCGTATCGATGTCGCGCGAGCCGAAATCAATCACCGGACCATCATCGTTCAGCGCATCATGGAAGCGAATCGGCACCATGTTCGACCCACGGGCCTGGCCATCCCAGAGGAATGGACAAAACACGATCGGGAACTCGAGCCCTTTGGCGCGATGAATCGTCATGATGCGCACCAGCCCCTCATCGGTTTCCAGGCGAAGCTGCGCCTCGTCGCCGGCGGGCTCATCTTCGCTCATCTGGCGGTGCAGATAGCGCGCGACGCCAACCGTATCGAGCCCCTCTGATCGCTGTGCATCGTGGAGCAGCTCGGCCAACTGCTGATAGTTCGTGATTGCGCGATCACCGCCCATGGCGCCGAGCATCCGCCCGGCGAGATCCGTCGTAGCGACAATCTCCCGAAAGACGCGGACCAGACCCGATGCCTCGCTGAGCGCGCGGTAGTGATGAAACCGCGCGAGCTCCGCCTCCCAACGGACCGGATTGTCGGCATGCGCGGCCAGACCGGTTATCGTCAGGCCGAACAACGGCGCTGCGAGCGCGCCGCGGATCAAGCGTTCGTCCAGGGGATTGACCATCGCGGCGAGGAGTTGTGCGAAATCCTGCGCCTCGGGTGTCTGAAAGATGCTGCGATCTCCAAACGTTACGCTTGCGATATTGGAGGCCGCAAGCGCATCGCGCATCAGGTCGGCTTCACTGTGCCGGCTTACCAGGACGGCGATATCCCGCCCGGTCAGCATGCGCCGCTCGCCGCCTGCCTCGATCCAGGCCTTCTTCGCATCGGCGGCATCCAACATTCGCCCGATTTCTTCCGCGACCGCCGCCGCGATACGCGTCCGCGACGATCCCTTGTGCGCGGCGTCTCCCGGGGCGCCCGGAACAAACCACACTACGAACGGCGGCAAGACATCGTCCGCAACCAAGGTGGCCGATTCCTCGGCTGGGCTCTCGGCCGGGCTAAATGAAATATCACTCAGCAGAAAGCGTCCGGCACCACGGCCGCACAGCGTGTTGACTGCCTCGAGCAGCGGCTTGGAGGAGCGACGATTGACGAGCAGCGCCAGTTGCGTCGACGCACTGCGGCGTGCGCGCAGATAGGCGAACACGTCGGCGCCGCGAAATCCGTAGATCGCCTGCTTCGGATCGCCGACCAGAACGGTCGTGCAACCGGTCTCCTGGAACAAGCGGCGCAGGATCGCGTACTGGACTTCATCGGTGTCCTGGAATTCGTCAATCAATGCGACGGTGTAGCGCGCCGCGACCGCAAGCGCCAGCACATCGCCGCGCGACGATGACAGTGCTTCGTGGACACGCATCAACATGTCATCGTAGGACTGCCAGCCTTCGTCAATCTTTCTACGCGCGACCTCCGCGCCACCCTCGATCGCAAACCGGGCGACCAGACGCCACCAGTGCGCCTCGGTGGCCCCTTTCGCTTCGACCAGGACGCTATTGAGCCGATCGGCCACGGCGAAGAATGGGTGATCGGGTGGTGTCTTGTTCTTGTTCACGGCATTCGCCATGAACGTTTGACCAAAGCGTTCGAATTCATCGGGACTGTCGAGCGGCGCGCTGTCATACCCGAGAAATCGATCGACCTCATCGCACCATTTCTTTACTGATTTTGCCGGATATCTTCTGCCATTCAATGCGCCGGCCAACAACATCGTCTCGATTCGATCGCGTTCACCTGCCCACGCCTGGGATGCGCTGCGATACGCGATAGCGAGGCGTTCACCGAGCGCGACCAAATCGACCGCGTCGGGCTCGAGAATCTTGCCGATGCGGGCGCCCATGGCCGAGCGCGCCGCGCCGACCAGTGCATCGGGCGTTCGCCCTGCTGCGGCCAATAGCCTCGATTCGAACGCGTGTGCCGTGCCGATCGTCCGGCGCCAGAAGTCGCGCGCGACGTCGTTCACCAGCCGCGTCTGGGTCGCCCGAACATCGGACTCGAATGGCACCGCGCTCGCGAACGCGTTTTCCGCCAGGAGCCGCTGACAGAATCCGTGGATGGTGTGGATCGCGGCCTCGTCCAAGGACTCGACTGCGAGCCTGATCCGCGCCAACGCGAGAGCATGATCTGCCGGGTCGACGCGGGCGACCAGCGCATCGATCAGGGGACTTACCGGCTTATTCGAGGGGGACGCGGCCTCCAGCGCGTCGCGCAAGGCGACCAATTCGCGCCGGATGCGATCCTTGAGCTCCGCCGTCGCGGCATTGGTAAAGGTCACGACCAGGATTGATCGCGGCGCGACCGATCGTTCGAGCAGCAGGCGCAAGTAGAGTCCGACGATCGTCCATGTCTTGCCGGTTCCCGCGCTGGCCTCGATAAGACTCGTTCCATCGAGCGGGGTCGCCAACACCGGATGATCGTCGATCGCGGTGCGGATCATGCGTCGAGGCTTTCAAGGACCGGATTCATCACACGCAGGGCGAGCCCGCTGAATTCCGTATCGAGAGGCACGGCCCAGTCGCGCATCGCCAGCGCAAAGTAGGGATCCGCCGATTCGGGCCGGCCGCGGTCATGTTCCGCGCCATACCAGGCGACATGCGCTTTATCCAATGCCCGCATCGGGTCGTGATCCGCATGCATCGACCGCGCGTAGGCAAATGAAGATTCGGGAAAGAACGACAGCGGCCGGCAAAGGCCGGTTGTGACCAGTTCGAACAGATGCGAGAGCGTGTCCCGTGCAGAGCGTTGGTCGCGGTGCGCGAGCGTTTCGCGGTCGAGTTTTTTCGAATCCCAACCGACGATCGCGGTGGTGGTTGCGTCTTCGCAAACCAGGCACCAGACGAGATGACGAATCCAGGCGCGCATGCGATCGCCCGCGCGAATCCGCCCCGCACGCCACTCGAGGCGACCGGCGCCGACCGCGAAATCCATCGTTCCGGTCAGCCGCCATCCGGAAACCTCGACATTGATCGGAATCCTTTTCTGCTCGGCTGCGGACCACGCCGCTACGGTCGACACCAATGGGTCGAGCTGCCGGCGCGTCTGCTCCAGAAGTAATCCGCCAAATTCGCCGGCGGGTACGATGCCATCGGCTTGCATCCGTGCTCGATCGCTCGCCCTCGCCTGACCAGGGCGCAACGCCGCCTCGACCAGCGCGTGGCGGGCTTGAAAGGCATCCAATTGCTGCAAGCCGAATGGCTCGTGCTCCGACAATTGTTCGTCGCCCAGCGCGAGCAAGACCCCCATGCGTTCGCGCAGAAAAAAAGCAGCCGGGTTCGCCCAGAAGCGCGTGAGCTCGTCGAGCGTGAACGATCGCCCATCGACGAGCGCACGCGACAATGCGCCATCCCTGAATGGTTCCGGTGATCGCGTCTCGAGCGGGTGCCACGCATCGCAATAGGTCACCAACCCGGACTGGGTGCCGTATCGGGCACTGAAGGGTTGCAATGGATGGAGGGTGACGAGCGCGGCGGCAACGTCACCGACCTGCGCCGATCGGACGGATCTGCACACCGCATCCAGGAGCTCCGTCACGACGACCGAGGGCGGCCGCTCCGTATCATTTCGCGCATCGCGGCCTGTATAGCTGATCGACAGATACTCTCGCGCGGTAATCAATGCCATCAGGAATGCATAGCGGTCCTCATCCCGGTGGCGAGGATCACCCGGTGCCGGATGGAGCGCCATCAAATCGAAGTCGCGGGTGTTGTTGCGTCTTGGGAAGAGTTCGTCATTCATCCCGATCAGGCAGATGACGCGGGCGGGCACGGCGCATCCGGTTACCAGGTCGGCAACCCTCACGCCGCCGGAACGCGCGCGGGCGCCATGTGATTCCCGCTCGATCGACCGTTCGAGAACAGTTCGCAGGGACCCGAACGACATCGATTCGTCGAATCGCGCCTCCTCGGCGGACCGCGCGATGGCAATCACCAAGCGGCGCAACGCGATCGTGTCCTGCTCTTCTTCAGGCGTTGGCCCGAGAAAATCATCGATTGCGCCGATCATCACGTCGCGCCAGGCGGCAACCGTGCGTGGCTTCTCCAATGCATCGGAGAAAGCAAACAGGCGGCGCGCGAATACCGCGAATCGTCCGGCGAGCTCGGTGCCGACGCCTTCGATGTCGTCGAACGGCACAACGTCGCCGAATATCTCTGCAGGCTCGTCCGCGCCACCTAGCGCCGCGCCAAGGATCAGCCGGTCGAGTCCCGCCTGCCATGTCGTCGATCGTTCTGCGGGGAGATCCAACCTCGCCCTGCCCTCGCCGTCCTTGCCCCATCGAATGCCAAGACGCTGGATCCAATCGCGAAGAATGGCAACCTCACTGGCCTCGATCGCGAAGCATGTCCTGACCAGCGACACATCGAGAAGCCCCGCGATGGCTTCGGCCTCCAATCGTCCGCTCGCAACTTCAATCAATCGAAGGAACGTCCGCACCACCAGCTTCCCCCCCAGGGCGCTCCGATCGGCGATCGAAAATGGAATGTATCGCTTCGGCGGCGCGGCACTGAACACCGCCTCGATGGCCGCGCCGTATCGTTCAAGATCGGGCGTGAGGACGAGTACATCTTCGCTGCGCAAGGTGGAATCCTTGGCAAACAAGCCAAGCAGGCGATCGTGCAGGACATCGGCCTCGCGCATCGCACCGTGGCAGACGTCGATCCGGATCGAATCGTCCGTGCTTGTCAATTCGAATGCATCGTCCTCTTCCGAGGGCTCGACCAGATCGAGAATGTCGCGTTGAATGCGCCCCAGTATGCGGGTCGGATCCGGCTCAACGAAAGACTGATCGCCGGCCTGTTCGCGTTCCACGACCGCATTGACGAAGGCGCGACCGTGCTGCGCGAGCGAGCCGAACAAGCGATTACCAAAATCGAAATAGGTCAGATGCTCGGGCCGCTCGAGCGCGATGCGCCCGATCGTTCGTTCACGCACGATTTGCCCCCAATACTCGCGACACGGATTCGGGAGATAAAGCGTTACCGGCACGAACGCACCGAGACGATGGAAGAATTCGAGATAGAGCATCGGCAATGCCGTGACAGCGAAGATCGACAACCGGGCGGGCAGCCGCCCTCGCAGCGCAGCGTCGGTCTCCAATGTCGAGAAGAAGCGTTCCTTCGGATGTGCATGCGGAAGCTCGGGCATCTCAGCAGCGAGGGCACGAAAAAGCATTGCCTGCCAGGTCTCGTTCGCACCAAGCTTGTGGTCCACACCGTTGAGCCAACCTTCGAGCCAATGGGGCCGATAGGTTGCGTAACGTTCGTACGCGTGTGCGAGCTCGCGCGACAATTCGAAACGGCGCGCGGCGTCATCGCCCCGCAGGTAGTAGCGAACCGCATCGAAAGCCGAACCATCCGGCATGCGCTTCAAATGCCCCGCGATCCGCCAAAAAAGCGGCTCCGCTGAAAGTGGCGAGCGTTCCGGCACGTCGGGCAACACGCGCCCGATCAATTCCCATGCGTAGGCGGCGGGTAAGACGAAGCGGGTGTTGGCGCTGATTCCGAGGCGGTCAGCCATCGCGATCGAGAGCCATCGCCCGGTGGGTACGGCCGGCACGACAATCGTCTCGGTGGCCAATACCGACAGCGGCTCGGCGCGCACATGCAGCGCCAGCAAATCGGCGAGGCGTTCCAGGTCGTTGGAGTGATGAACGGTCAGCATGGGCGCGTGCGGCGTTGCGACGATATCACGCACGCGTTGGTCGATGCGCCTTCAATGCAATGTGAACGCCTGCGGTGTCGTGAAGAGTCGGCCGCTGGAACGATCGTGGTACCAGTCCAATTGCGCTTCAGCGCGCAGGTAGCGCACCTGCTCGGCGAATGGCCGGCCGATGAATCGCGTATGCGCGAGCGAGGCCGCGCGCTCCCAACCCGGAGGAACATGCAGCGCGCCGCGACGCGCCGCAACATGCCAGCACACCGGCGTACCGCCCCGCTCGCGTCCAAACGCGAGCCATAGACAGGGCGCGAGCGATCCGAGGTTCTGGTCGAGTAGCGCGACATCGACGAAGACCCCACGCTCGTAGGACGTAAGCCCCTCGGATTGCAGCAATCCAACGAAATACTCAGCGTCTTTGCGGGCGAGAAATGCGATGCGGGTCAGCACCCCGTCGGAGCAAAAACTGCGATTGGGGGATTCCCCCTCGTAACGCGCAATGCCACCCGGATACGAGCGGGCCAATACGCTCGCGGGCACCACGACACTGAATGCTTCAGCCAATACGCTCATCGCCTCACCCCTCTGGTTGATTTGGTGAGGTCGATTCTGCGGCTGGTACTAGCTCTTGGCGTGAGCCACATGCGCTCGTGGAAGGGCGAAGGGTCTCAACCCTCTGTCGCCCCGAATCGAGTCACCTTGTCGAGGTGCATCGCTTCGCCTCCCCGTTGGGCGGATCATGCGACGCAACGACCGCGCGTGAACGGCGCTATGGATGCGCCTGGAAGAACACGCAATACCGCGCGAAGAAGAGTTCTGAAAGTGAACCCGCTCGTGCGCTTCAAGGTTCTTTTCCAGTGCAAGCGCTACGCCAAGTCAGTCTCATCGTCACAGGTTCGCGACTTCCGGGGCGCAATGGCTGGCCGCGCAGATAAAGGGCTCATCATCACCACCGGCACGTTCACGGTTGACGCCAAGCGCGAAGCTACGCGTGATGGCGTCCACCCCATCGAACTGATCGATGGAGAGAAACTGATCGATCTGCTTGAGAACCTGGAAGTTGGCCTTCGCTCCGTGACGACCTTTGAAGTCAATCACACCTTCTTCGCCGAGTTCCGCGAGGCCTAACCACTCGCCCTGCGCTTTTCGAGCAGAACTCGATAAGGAAAAAAATGTCGCAACCGCTGGAAGCCCTTGAGGCCCAATTGCTACGCCTTTCGGCGGCGGAGCGATCGCGTCTTTTGGATCGCTCAATTGCCAGCCTTGACGTCGATGCAGAAATTGAGGCTGAGTGGGACGCGGTCGCGGACACCCGAGCGGCTGTCCGCGATTCGGAAACACCGCGATCCGTACCGCTCGAAGAGCCGATCGCTAGATCTTCACCTCGCGGTTGAACCGGTCGATGTATTCGCCGCGCCGCGGATTGAGCTTCGCCCAGTCCACCGTCTTGAACGTTTGCAGATCATTCATGTCCTTCGCCCACGTCTGCAGGCCTTTGCTGAACTGCACTTTTTCATTCGTCGGCACGACGAAATAAGGCGCATCGCCCATTTTCTGCTGCACGTCGGGGCTGATCGCCGCATTGATGTACGCGGCGGCAAGATCCGGGTTCTTGGTGTTCTTGACGACGTGCATCGTGCTTTGGATCAGCAGGTATCCGGTATCGGGGCGCGCCAGCGCGATGGGCACGCCCTTGGCGGCGATATCACCGACGTTGTTGTTGTAGTGCACCGAGATGTCGATCTGTCCCTGTTGGAACAGCGTGGCCAAGGCACCTGGGCTCGTGGCGACCGCACCGAGATTGGGCAGCATTTTCTTCACGAACTGGAACGCAGGTTCCATATTCTCTTCGCCGCCGCCGTTCAGTTTGGCCATCTCGACCATCCACGCAGAAACGAGCGTCGAGCCCATGCTCGATAGCCCGACTCTTCCTTTGTACTCGGGCTTGAGCAAGTCGTTCCACGATGTCGGTGGCTTCTTGATTTTTTCGTTGTTGTAGGCGATACCGATGATCTGGCCCGAAACGAAGCAACCGAATCCGCGCGAGTCGATGAACTTCTTCGGAATGTCCTTGAGATTGGGCAGTTTTTCGGTCGGAATTTTCTCGAAAATATCGTGCTGGAGCGCCGCAAGATAGGGGCCTTCGTCGAGGATGACGACGTCGTACGGCGGATTGGCGCGCGCCGCGACGATTTTCGATACGGTATCCACAGCAAGCGATGCAACCAGATTGGTCGTCGCACCGGCGGCTTTCTGGAAGGCAGGCACCAGAATGGAACGGTGGGCCGATTCCCATGCACCAGGATAGGTCGTGGCCGATATGGACTTCGCTTGCGCAACGCTGATGGCCGGCGCCAACCCCGACGCGCCGAGCGCGGCGAGTCCCTGCACGATACGGCGTCGATCGAGATCGATGTTCATTTGACTCTCCTGGGTTTGCTCATGCGAAGAATAGCCGTCCTCTTCCGATTGCGCTAGGAATCTGCGCGGCCCGCCGCGCAGATTCCTAGATCGATGCGATACTCCCCGAACGTTGGCACGGCAAGTCCGTCATGCAAATCGAGCAGGGTGAAGGGGAGCGCTTGGCCGATTCCGATTCCGCCACGCACAAGGTCGGCGTCGCCCTCGACCGGGTCACGCATCGCTATGGCGGCACCGTCGCAGTCGACAGCGTGAGCCTGAGCATCGCGCCGGGCGAGTTGATCGCGCTCCTCGGCCCGAGCGGTTGCGGCAAGACCACGCTCCTCAGGATCATTGCCGGACTGCTCCTGCAAAGCGAGGGGCATGTCGCGATCGGTGAGCAGATCGTCGATGCCTTGCCCCCGAATGAACGCGGTGCCGGCATCGTGTTCCAGAATTACGCGCTCTTCCCGCACATGACCGTCCGCAACAATGTGGGATACGGTCTACGCGCGCGCGGCCGCGATCGCACCACGATCAATGCCACCGTCGATCGCATGCTGCAACTCGTGCGCATGGAGTCGTTCGGCGAGCGTAATCCCCGCGAGCTCTCCGGTGGACAGCAGCAGCGCGTTGCGTTGGCGCGCACGCTTGCGGTGAGCCCGAAGGTACTGCTGCTCGATGAGCCGTTCGGCGCGCTCGACAAGAACCTGCGTCTTGACATGCAGATCGAGGTGAAGCGCCTGCAACGCGAGCTGAACATCACGACGATCATGGTGACGCACGACCAGGAGGAAGCGCTATCCATGGCCGATCGCATCGCGGTGATGAACGAGGGCCGGGTCGAGCAGTTCGCCTCGCCGGAAGAGATCTACGATCGACCCGCGACGCTCTTCGTGGCCGGATTCGTCGGCACGGCGAACCTGCTGAAGGGAATACTTGGTTCGGACGGCTATTCGGACGACGATTCGGGCGCCAATTCGACGCGCCACTTCACACTCGCCTCGGGCGATACGCTCCGCATGCCGCCTGCAAGTTCCACGGTCCGTGACGGCGCTGTCATTCTCGCGGTACGACCCGAGCATTTGCGGTTCGCAGCCTCGCACGAGGATGGGTTGACCGCTACGATTCAGATGTTTCTACCGCTTGGCCCGACGATCGTGTACGAGCTCACCCTGTCCGACCATACCCCGATCAAGGTCACGACCGGCCGGTCAAGCGGTGCGATTCGCTATCAGGCGGGCGAGTCTGTCCGGCTCGCCTTTGTGGATGGCGCGCCGCTCACGGTACTTCCGCAGTGATCGCGACCCTCACGCCCACACGAAGCACGGCCCGGGAATGGCAACTCACCCTGCCGCTCGCGCTGTTCTTTACCGTGTTCGTATTCCTGCCGCTCGGACTGCTCGGCATTGTGAGCCTCTATACGACCAGCGAACTGCACGCGATGGGGGGAACGCAGTACGTCAAGTTCCTGGGCGATCCCTTCAACCTCGGCGTTCTTGGCCTCACGCTGTGGCTCGCGCTGAAGACGATGCTGGTGGCGGCCCTGATCGGCTACCCGCTGGCCTATCTCTATACGCTCGCGCCGCGCGGCGTGCAGCGGGTCTTGATTCTTCTGATCGTACTGCCACTCCTCACCAGCGCCGTGGTGCGAACGTTCGCCTGGGTCGTCATCCTCGGGCGGGAAGGCATCATCAATCAAACCTTGCTCGCATTCGGTTGGATCGAGTCTCCGGTGCGCCTGCTTTACACGCCGACAGCAGTGGTCGTCGCGCTGGCACAGATCGAAATGCCGCTGATGGTGTTGCCGGTGATCACCGCGCTCGCCAACATCGATCCTAACTTGCGGCAAGCCTCGCACGTGCTCGGAGCCGGAAGGTGGCGCACGTTCTTTCAAATCACCCTGCCGTTATCGATCCCCGGACTGCTCGCGGGATGCCTGTTGGTCTTTGCCGCGGCAGCAAGCGCGTTCGTCACGCAAACACTGGTGGGTGGAGGCCAGCAGATGTTCATGCCCTTCTACATCTACCAGCAGGCGATCCAGGCGAACAACTATCCGTTCGCGGCCACGATCGCGATGCTGCTACTCGCATCCGTGCTCATTATCGTGATGGTGATGAATCTGATCGGCCGGCGCAGCCAGGGATTCGTACATGTTTAGCGCGACTGCACGGATGTCCGACAAGAAGGCGCGCGAATCGAACGCATCGCGCTTCGAGCGCCTGTCGTTCCATGCAGTGTTCGCGCTGCTCGGCGCGGTTGCGATCGTGCTCCTCGTCGCACCGACCGTCATCGTAATCATCACCTCGTTCACCAACGGCTTCTCGCTTAAATTCCCGCCGCCGGGGTACTCGGTACGCTGGTATGCCGCCCTTTGGAATGAATCGCCGGAAATCGTCAATGCAGCCTTCCTAAGCGTGCAAGTGGCAGCGCTTGCGACCGGCGTCTCCGTGCTGCTCGGCGTTGCCGCGTCGATGGCGCTGGCGCGCCGGCGTGACGTATGGGCGCGTGTGCTCGACGCCATCTTCATGTCGCCCCTGATGCTGCCAACGCTCGCACTCGGCCTCGCGCTACTCGTGCTCTTCAACCTGTCCGGGCAAGGACTCTCGATGTCGACATTGGTGATCGGCCATATCGCCATTACGACACCCTATATTCTGCGCACCACGAGCGCGAGCCTGGTTCAGCTTCCTCAGGCGATGATCGAGAGCGCACGCAGCCTCGGCGCAAGCGCCTGGTTCACGTTCCGCACGGTCACCTTGCCGCTCATCGCGCCGGGCATCGTGGCTGGCGCCTTCATCGCCTTCATGGCATCGTTCGACAATGTCGCGATCTCGCTCTTTCTGTCCGATGCGCGGAGCGAAATGTTGCCGATCCGCCTCTGGCACATCATCGAATCGAACCTCGATGTCCGCGCGGCCGCCGTGTCCGGTGTGCTGATAAGTATCACGGTACTCGCCGTGATTGTCATGGAGCGCGTCGCCGGCATTTCGAAACACATGCGCTGACTATGCCGCGATCACTGACGCCTCACTTGATCCTTGCCCCAGCCGCGGCGCAACGCCACGCATTCGGCGTTCCGCACGCCGGTCGTGAGCTCGATCGAAGCACCGACCATCGCGCCGAACGTCTCGATCGAATAGGTGCCGAGATCCGTCCGGTTCAAGTCGGCGTTCCGGGCACCCAGCACGAGCCGTTTGATGCCGGCAAGCCGGATCGCCCATGCACACATCGGGCAGGGCTCCATCGAGGCGTACAACGTCGCGCCGCCAAGGTCAGTCGTACCAAGGCGCTGGAAGGCGTCGCGGAGCGCTTCGGTCTCCGCGTGCAAGGTGACGTCGCAACCGGTCACCTGTCGGTTGTTGCCACGCCCGATCACCGTTCCGTCGCGAACCACGATGGCTCCGGCCGGCCAGTCGCCGCGATGCATCGCTTCCGCTGCCAGCGCGAGCGCGCTGTCCATATACTGTTCGTCGGTCATTGGCGACTCCTCGTGTCGGGTGAACCGCATAAGGATAGCGCGGCAGGAGTCTGCGCGGGGCGCGCACACTCCTATAAGCAGACGCAA
>JANMUI010000268.1:0-4085 GCA_031391405.1 Betaproteobacteria bacterium | reverse complement strand
GAGCGGGATTTTCCTGTGTTCGCTCGCGGCGCCACACACCGTGGTCCCTACAAGAACGGCCCAGGCGAAATAAACGTGACCGTATCGATCGGCGGCATGATCGTACATCCCGGCGATATCGTGATCGGCGACGCGGACGGCGTCGTGGCGATTCGACCAGCCGACGCTGAAGCGGTGCTTGCCTCCGCGCGTTCGATTCGGGTGAAAGAGGAGGCCGTCCTCAAGTCGATCGCAAACGGTACCATCGATCGCAAGTGGGTCGATCAGACGTTGAAGGAAAGGGGCTGCAGCTTCTAGGATCCCGTCTTGGCTAGCCCCGGAATGCTCACGAAACATTTGCCAGCACTCCTGGGCAAGAATCGTAGTTTCCCGCCTTTCCTCTGCGTCCTCCGTGTCCTCCGTGGTGAATTTCTGAGGCCGTAGCAGCCCTTGGTACTAGCTCCCGAACCCATCCGCGATCGCCACATCGATCAGGTTCGGCACACAAGACTGCACGCCGGCCTGAATCGCGGCCTTGAGTTGGCCAGGCTCGGTCACACGGCGGGCGGCCAATCCCATCGACTGCGCCATCGCGACGAAATCAAACGGCGGATCGCGGAAATCCATGCCGACGAACTGATCAGTCTTGCGCGAAGATACAAGTCGCTCCTTGATGATCCGATAGCTGCGGTTGTTGGCGATGAGATAGGTGATCGGCAGCTTGTAGTGCGCGGCCGACCAGAGCCCTTGGATGCTATACATCGCCGCGCCATCCCCCACGATCGCCACGATCGGCCGGCCAGGTTGCGCAAGACTCACGCCGATCGCGCCGGGCAACCCGAAACCGAGGCCACCGCTCGCGAGCCCGTACATGCTTTGCGGATCACGCATGTTGTAGAACGCGGGCAGATGATGTGTGGTCGTCACGCCCTCTTCGACGATCACCGCGTTCTTCGGGATCGCCTCGGTAATCGAGAAGATCATGAACTTCGGATCGATGGGTGTCGTTTCGGCCGACGCGAGTGCCTCGATGCACGCCTGATCGCGCTGCACCGACCAGTTTCGCGCCTTCAAGTCCTTGGCCCGGCGATCCGCGCCACTGGCATACGCGGTTGAGCGCTTCGATCGCAACACGGGCAGCATGACGGCAAGCATGTCCTTCACGTTGGCCTGGATCGCCAGCTCGGTTGGATAGTTCTTGCCGAGTTCCCAATCGCGCTCGGTGATATGTATCACGGGCATTCCGGACGGCAACGGGTCCACCGGGCTATACACCGACATCCGCATCAGATCGGCGCCCAGACAAACAAGAATGTCGTAGGGCTCGAGCGTCGCGCGCACCTGTTTTTGCGTGCGCGTCAAGGTGCCCATGTGCAGGGGATGATCACTTTGGAAGGACGCCTTGTACGGAATCGATTCCTGATAGACCGCTGCTCCCAGCAAGGTGGCGAGCTCACCCGCTTCGCCGAACGCATTACGCGTCGCAAGCTCCTGCCCCGCGACGATCACGGGATTTTTCGCAGCGAGCAATCTGCTCACCAGCGCCTCGACCGTTGCATCGGTCGGCCTGAGCGACATCTCGATGCGCGTGGGGTGACCCAAATCGAGGTCCGGCTCCTCGTCGAGTACATCACCCGGCAAACTGATGAACACCGGACCGGTTGGAGGCGTCAGCGCGATCTTGGCCGCACGATGAATGATGCGCGGCAGGTCTTCGGCGCGGGTCGGTTCAACTGCCCATTTGACCAGCGGCTCGGCCATGCGCACCAAAGGACCTGCAAGCAGCGGTTCAGTGAGCCCATGGCCTTGTTCATACTGCCCGGCTGTGATGATCAGCGGTGAGCCGGAGAACTTCGCGGTGTAAAGCGCACCCATCGCATGCCCGAGTCCTGGTGCGACATGAAGATTGCATGCGGCGAGCTTGCCGGACGCGCGCGCATAGCCATCGGCCATGGCCACCACGATCGATTCCTGCAATCCGAGGATGTACTTGAGTTGCGGAAATTTCGGTACGACTTCCATGATCGGCAACTCGGTCGTACCGGGATTGCCGAATAGATGCGTCACGCCGTTATCGACGAGAAGCTGCAGAAAGGCCGCGCGGCCGGTGATCTTGGGCATTGTTTCAGCTCCGATTAATGATTCGGTCAATTGTATTCACCACAGAGGACGCAGGGGACGCAGGGGACGCAGAGGACTGAACAATCCAAAACGACCTCGCTGATTCGGGCAGCGGTTCCCGCATCGAACACCTGACGATCCGTGGTGTTCGCATTGATTTCCGTAGTCCTCTGCGTCCCCTGTGTCCTCTGTGGTGAATGCTTCGTTCTTGATGTTCAGCGGCTCGGCAATTCGGCTATCGCCTTCCCGTGCGCCGAGCGTTCTCCATCCTGGTTGACCGCGAGGAGATCGATTTCCACCATCTTCTTGCCGTTCTCCTCGTACTTGCCGGTCACGCTGCCGTCGATGTACAGCGTGTCGCCCTCCGGATTATGGCGGCGGATTTCGCTATAGAGCTTGCGCAGCATGCCGTCGTCGCCGATCCAGTTGGTCACCGCATGGCCCAGCCATGAGCAACGTTCTGGACCGTAATCGTACGCGTCCGGGACACCAACTCTTGCGGCCATCTCGGTTTCCCAGTGCACCCGCTCCGGGCAGTCAGGGATTCCATATCGATTCTTGATCGCGGCTTTCGGATGATCGTCGAAGAGCCGCCAGGCAAGCTTATGCGCGCGTATGTAGAGGCCGCCCCACCCTTGGGTGTATGCGATGAAACCGGTAATCGTCATCGGCCCCTTGACGATCGTCGGCAGCTTCGTGCCGATCGAAACATCCTCCCAGAATCGCGGTGTGGCGCCCCGCACTTCCTCTTTCGCGTAGAGCCGATAGATGGCGGCAATCTCCTCTTCGGTGTACACCTTGCGTGGCTTGATTTCCTTGTACTTGGTACCGACCTCACGGGCGTAGTCGCGATCGGTCCGAAAACACCAGGTGTCGGCACTACAGAGCAGATCACCCGTGTCGTCGTAGAAATCGCCATGGTAGATCTGCTGAATGGAGCGCCCCGCGAAGCGCGTCTGATGGTCGACGAGATCTTTCAGAAAAATGCTTCGGGAGATCTGCGCATTGCGCCGGATCGGCTTGTGCCAGGTGAAATCGCACCCGGCGAACATCGCGTGCACACCAGGTAGCCCGCCCACATAACCGCTGATGATTCGATCACATGCGAGGATGAATGAGGGTGGCGCGATCACATCGCCAAATCGGGTCTTCTTCGCATACGCGGGATCGCACCATAGCGGGTTGTCATCACCGATGCCATGCGCGTAGTGGCGGATGTTGTCGCGCGTCGCCTCATAACACCACGGCTCGATCGTATCTTCGATCTTGACGCCGATGCGCCGGCGCAAGGAATCAATGCCTTCATCGGTAATGCCGACGAAGTCGCGGTGGAGTGTGTTTGATGTCATTGGTTGGAACTACCCCTTCAAGCTGAACCACAGAGGACACAGGGCACGCAGTGAAGGATCAAGGGTATATCCGAAATTCGCTCGCCGATACCCGGATATGAGAAAAACCCGAGCGGCTATTACATCGCTCTGCTTTCCCCTGCGTCCTCTGCGTCCCCTGCGGTTAATCTTTCTTGCTTTTGCCAATCGCCGCCCGATCCCGCAGCGCCTTGCGGTTGATCTTGCCCGCCGGTGTCTTGGGTAGCTCTGCGACCAGCTCGATCTGCCTTGGATATTCGTGCTTGCTGAGTCGCTCCCGCATGAACTGCTGAATGTCTTCGATGATATCGGTTCCCGGCCGCCTCGGAACGATATACGCCCTTGCGATCTGACCACGCGTCTGATCGGGCACACCAATCACCGCGGCCTCGATAACTTCAGGATGTTTGAGAAGCGTATTCTCGATCTCGACCGCGCTCATCGTCCAGCCGGCCGAAATGATCACGTCATCGGAGCGGCCTTCGATGTAGAAGTAGCCGTCCTCGTCGCGATAGCCGAAATCTTTCACATAGAACCACTCGCCCTTTCGACGCACGGCAATCTCGCCGGTGGTCCGGGCCGGAAGCTCGCGCCCTTCCCGATCGATGATCGCGACCT
>JANMUI010000236.1:0-9726 GCA_031391405.1 Betaproteobacteria bacterium | reverse complement strand
GCCCCAGTTTGCGATCGCCACGCTCACGGCAATACCGCCAACGATCACTACGCCCGCTCCCGCCCATCGCCGCCACGTAACGTAGCGCGACGCATTGCGTGCGAACCGTGACGCGTAGATCGCGCGATCGGCCGGCATGGTGCGCCGGTCGAGGTCGCGCAACATCTGATTGATGACGCTCATGGCATCCACCGCGCGATCGCCGCTGTGAATAGGCCGATGACCGCGGTCGATCCGAATCGGAACCACGATCGCGGAAATCGCCAGGCCGACGGCGTATCGCGCACGGCAGCGCGCGCATCACGCCACTGCACATCGCGCCGGCCGCGGCCATAGGCGAGCAGCAGGGTCTTGTGCGCGAGAATGTTGACCAGCCTTGGAATGCCGCGGCTCGCGCGATAGATCGAGCGCGCGGCCGGACCCGAGAACATGCCACCGCCCGCGTAACCGGCGACGACGAGCCGATGCGACAGGTAGTGCGAAACATCGTCACGGGAGAGCGGGTCGAGCGCGTATTCAAACGTGATGCGCTGGCGTAGTTGACGGATCTCCGGTTGCATGAGCTTATGGTCGAGCTCCGGCTGTCCGAACAGGACGACCTGCAAGAGCTTGCGTTTCTCGGTTTCCAGGTTCGAGAGAAGACGCACCGTCTCCAATGTCGCGATCGGCATCGCCTGTGCTTCGTCGATGCATACGATCGCCCGCCCACCGCCGTCGGCAATTTCAAGGAGCCGGCGGTTGATTTTCTCCAGCAGCCGATGCTCCTGCGGCGTACCGCGACCCAGGCGGCAACCGAGCTCCGCTGCGAGCATCGCGAGGAGGGACTGCGGGTTGACATTCGGATTCGGGATGTACGCCGCGACGCAATCTTTCGCCAAGGTGGCGAGGAATCGGCGGCAGAGCAGCGTCTTGCCGGTGCCGACCTCGCCGGTGATCTTGATGAATCCCTCGCCGGTCGTAACGGCGAAGTGCAACGTGTTCAATGCCTCGTCAATGCTCCGGTGCGAGCAGAAGAAGCTCGTGTCGGGGGTAATACCGAATGGCGCTTCGCGCAGCCCGAAGTAGTCGAGATAGTTCATGGTGTCACCGGCCACGACGGCACCGAGCGCGGTACGTTCCCGAACTCAACGACCCGGTCGCGCGCCAGAGCCAAGTCCGCAGGATCGGTCTCACCGTGCACGATCGTCGGTTTGATCAGGATCACCAGCTCCTTCTTGTTCGAGAGCCGCGCGCGGTTGCCGAGCATGTAGTTCAAGAACGGCACGTCCTGCATGCCGGGCAAGCCGGAACGACGATCATTCACATCCACTTTCATCAGTCCGCCGATCGCAACGATGTTGCCATCCGAGACCTTTACGATGCTGTCGGTCTCGCTCACCGTGCTGCGTGCCAGAGGCAATGTGATGTCGCCGCCGAACAGGGATCCGAGATTGATGCGCCGGTCGTCCTGCACCACCGAGCTCACCGATGGATGCACATGCAGGATCACATTCGATGCCTCGTCGATCTGCGGCGTAATGTCGAGTGCGACCCCGCTGAAGAACGGCTGCAGGCTAAGCGTCGGAAAACTCGTGGTGGCGCCGGTCGTTGCACCGGAAGTGCTGGTGCCGCTTTGCACATTGGTGACGAAGAATTCGTCGGTGCCCACTTTCAACACCGCCTTTTGGTTGTTGAGCGTCGCGATGCGCGGACTCGAGAGCACTTGAGCGCTGCCCTGTCCCTCCAGGAACTGGAGCAACGAAGCGAAGTTGCTGGTCTGCAGCGCAAGCCCGAAGAGCGACCCGCCGCCCAAGCCGGAAATCAGGCTCGTCGAACCACTCGCTCCGATCGTGCGATTGATCGGATCGGCAGTGAGGTTGGGCGTGGTGATCGCGCCTGCATTGCGCAGGGTCGTGTCGGGATTGAGAAGCCCGGCCTGTAAGCGCCCGGTCGGGAATGCCGCCCAGTTGATGCCTGCCTGGGAGGACTCCGACAACGTCACTTCGATGATCTTCGCCTCCAGCATCACCTGGCGTTCCACCGAAAGCTTGATCGCGCGCAGATACATTTCGACATTGCGCACATCGGTTGGCATGCCGCGCACGACGATCACACCTGCTTGGGGATTGGTCACGATGCTGCGTCCGCCTTCGGCGGTAACGATCATCTTCAACGTGTCATCGAGGTCCTTCCAGAAGTCCGAGCGCGTCGAGGTGGACACCCGGCTGGAATCGGTGACGCGTCCGCTGCCCGGCGCGCCGGCGCCTTGCGTCCCAGCCATCGCCTGCGCAGCGAGCGCAGCATTTGGTAGCCCGGGTCCGGTTGCAGAGTCCGCGACCGAACCCGAGATTACGCGGACGTCGCTGCGGCCGACCCGCTGCCCGATCAGATAGTTCACCCGAAACACGCGTGTCTGTAACGCGGCGGACTGCACGAAAATGCGCGTGCCGTCGATGCGGTATTCGAAACCGTAGAGGTCCCGCAGACTATCAAGCGCCTCCCGGACGGTCACGTCTTTCAAGTTGACCGAGATGTTGCCGGCGACTTCCGGATGCACCAGCATGCTATAGCGCGTGCCGGTAACGATCGAGAGGAATACCTGTTGCGCCGGCGCGGCACTCACCGTGAGATCGAAGCGCGGCTCGAGGGCACGACCGTCGACCTTCGGCAGTTCCAGTCGCAGCGGCGGGATGAGTGCCTGCTCGATTTCGGCGTCGCGCGGCGGTTTCCTTTTCGATGCGGCGACCTGGTTCATCTCGTCGGCGATAGCCTTATCGAGTGTGGCGGGCCGCGGTGGAATGGCGCACGCCGCGAGGCCAAAGGCTACGGCGAGGG
Organism: Betaproteobacteria bacterium; assembly: GCA_031391405.1. Taxonomy (GTDB): domain Bacteria; phylum Pseudomonadota; class Gammaproteobacteria; order Burkholderiales; family SG8-39; genus SHXR01. Next base: position 6,912 of record JANMUI010000236.1, on the reverse strand, counting down.
CCAGGGTCAAAGAGATTGTTCGTTTCATTATTTGGACTCGCGAACAGGCGTGGCCGTGCGTTCGGGCTGCGCGGCCGGTGCCGAAAATTTCTTTCCGATGCCCGGTAAAAGATCGACCTCGAGATTCTTGCCCGTCGCATCACGAAGGGTGACACTCGATTCGGCGATGCGGACGACCTGCATGCCGCGGACCTGATCGCCAGGCGCGACCGCACGTCCGTCGACCACTGCATAGCGGCGATCCGCGCCGATGATGATGGTCTGCACGATCGGTCGAGCCGGTGCGGCCGTTGCCAACGCCGACGCTGTGTCTGCTCCGGTGGACGTTGCAAGCATGCCCGCCGGTGGGCGCATCGGATCGGCGAGAGGCTGCGCGTCGGCGGACTCGATCGCGATCATCGCAATGGCAATGAGAATCACCCTCTTCATACGACCACCCATGAACGGTCGAGACTCAAGGTGTAGACAGTGAGCTTCATTGCGATGCGCGGATAGTCGACTGTAGCGATCTCGATGTCTTTCCAGAACATTCGGATCGACTGGGATTCGAGCGCCGACAGATAGCGAAGCAGATCGAAATACGATCCGCGTACCGTGATCTCGACCCCGTGCCGGTAGACGCGAATCCGGCTCGCCGCGTCGGTGGTGCCACCTTCGGCAGCCGCCTTCTCGGGAAACATCGGTGTGGCGGCAAGGGACCGCAGCTCGATCAACTCGAGGCGCCGATCACGTCTTAACATTTCTTCGAGCAGTGCCGGAACGCGGTCCGGTGGCAAAAGCCCTTGTTGTCGCTCCGCGAGGCGGGCATCGGCAGCGGCGACGCGCGTCTTCAATTCCGCGATGCGCGCCAGATGCGGGGCGTTCGGGTCTTTGCTACCTTCCCCGACCAGTTTGCTGACCTCGGTCTGAATCATCCGCGTATCGGCCTGTTTCTTGGCCACGTCGCGCGAGAGATTGCGCAGCCGATCCGCAGTCGGGGTGCCAAGCGCCCAGAAATAGATGAACAAGAGGATCAACGCCGCCGAGCAAAATACGATGGCACGCTCCCGCAATGCCATCGCATCGATGCGTGCCGACCAATGCTTCGCCCAATTTTTCATCGTGTACTCCGCAGGCTCGCGCCCGATGGTCCCAGCACGAATTCAATCGATCGTGCATCGATCAGCCCCTCCGACGATCGGCCAGGCGAAAGTGCGGGTGTCGCGCGCGCGAGGCTGCCACCAGTGTCTGCGATCGCGTTCATGTGCAGCTCGGCAAATGCCTGGCCGCGAAATGCCTCTTCTCGATGGAGCATTCGCAGGTATGACGGGAGAAGCTCCGGTTGCAGAACGCGCCCGCGCAACTGCTTGAGGCCCTCGCCGCCATCGATCGAGAAGCGGGTGATCCAAACGCCTGGCAACGACTGGCGCGCGAGCGCGGTCAGGTAGCGTGCGAACCCCTCTGAATTCCCGAGAGAACCGCTCGCGAACGATTCAAGCAGACGCTCCTGGGCTTTGAGCCGTTCTTCAAGCCGCGCTGCTTCGTCTTCGAGAACTTTGCTCGGCGAGCGCTTTTTCTCGGCGGCGAACGCAGTGAGCTGGCGCTGCGCTTCCTTGAACTGGACATCCGCGCCCGCAAGCTGGTGCGCGAGCATCGCCAGCTGCACCCGCTGCGTCGCGTGCAAGGCGATGAGCGCGGCGAGCACGATTGCACCGCCGATCGCCATCGTACGTGCCGAAAATATCTTCTTCCGCGCGAGGAAGACGGGATTGAAGAGATTGATCTGCTGGCTCACAGGACCATCGCCTCATGTCGTAACGCCGCACCGAGCGGGTGAAACAACCGCCACTGCAGGCGCTGTTCCATCGGTCCGCCCGCGATCGTCAGCACATCGTTCAAATCGATGCCCTGTACCTTGATCCCCAGACCCTTCGCGAGGGTGTCGAGCAGGCCGCTCGCGACGGGCTCGGGCGCGAGCAACAACCGGCCGATCGGGATGGATCGAAACTGGCGCTCGAAGTGATCGAATGATCGTTGCAGCTCGAGTACGATCCGTTCATGCGTTGCGTCACGCACATTGGAATCCGTTGACGGGATGTCATCGAGCGTCGCCTCGAAGCGACGCGAGAGAAAAAGCTCGCCCCGATAATTGACGGTGAGGAGGCCGCCCTTCTCGCCCATGTAGAGCGTGGCCACCGCACGATCGGGCTCTTCGAAAAGAACCGAAACGTTACGCTGCGCGGTCTCTTCGATGTCGATCACCGCGAGCGTGACACCGGCGCTTTCGAACTGGCTGATGCGGCCCTGGATAACTTCATTGCGCGCGGCGATCGCGTAGATCATCGGGGTGCGCGCATTCGTGTCATTCGGCACCGGAATGTCGAGCACGTCGAGCGTCACGTCATCGACGTGTTGATCGAGCAGGTCCTTGATGCGCCAGCGGATCGCGGTCTTCAGCTCTTCGCGCGGTACGTTGGGGCGTTCCACCACGACAATCTGGTATTCGTCCGGACCAAGCAATGTGGCGCATTGGTATTGGTGCAGGCCGAGCTCGCGGCGGCCGCGTTCGAGTCCGGCTTTGGGCGATTCAATCGCCTGTACGGAGAATTGATGAACAAGCGGCTTTCCCAGGGGCGCGTACTCGCCATGGACGGCTGCGAGCTCGTCGTGCCGTGCATCGAGCACCATCCAGCCGGCGCGCCTGGGCGATTTGCGAAACCAGTTCAAAGGACTCTCGAGGGAAGGTAAGCGTTATTTATTGTCCGGCGCGATCACGACCGGGATTCAAAGGTACGCACGGACGTACGCGTCGCCGAAGCGGCGACAGCGTGAAATGTAGGGCCACGGTGGGCGATTGTCGGCCGAATATTGCTCGTTAAATCTCTATGAAATCAGGACGCTCATCGGTGTGATCGGCGTGGCATGAGAAACGCCAACGAATTCACGGACCCGACTGTCAATGGTTCTCGCGCATATAGATGATTCGATTGGACGAGCGGTCGGTTCCGTAGATGCCAAAGCTCGCGCGCGCCGTGGGAACGTCGTCGTACCGCGTGTTCGCGTCGGTATCGTCGTCGGTGCTGTTCCACCGACCAAGCAGATAGCTGCTGGCGGCACTCGTGGCCGGAAGCGGAGCTGCTCCGACCGCGGGACAGTATTGGCTGCCACCTGCTGCGCCAAGCCTAACTTGCAGGTCGACACTGCCATTGTTATCCGCTCCTGGCGCGACAAGAGAGGGGGTCGCAATCCCGCTCGAGAAGACGATGGATGCGGTGTTCAAGGCGGTTTCACAGGCCGCCAGATTGAGCTGATAGCCACTCATGGCGATGCTCGAACGCGGCAACGCTGTGCAGCTGTCGAGGGTATTCACAACGAATCCGCTGCCGTTCCAGTAATCCGTGCGCATCGATACCGGCAGTGCCAGGCGTTCCGAGCCGAGCGCATTGGAGAGGCGCAGGCGCCCATACCGGATTTCGGTGGTCGCGCCAATTTGCGCATGGTCGTTGCCGCCGGCGCCATCGGCATCGAAGTCGAGCGCGGCCAGAGCAAGCTCCACGCCGTCCGGGTCGGCGGGTGCGATGCCGATTCGGACCTGCGTGAACGGGCCATCGGGGTCATCAAGAGGGATGACTTTGCGCAGGACCGCGACCGTCGTCGTCAGGCCGGCCGCGACCCCATTGCCCCACGCGCCAGTGATACCAGCAGCGGTGTCGAGGCGCGCGCCCAGCGCGGTACCGCTTGCCGTGTCACGTGCGCCAATTGCAAGCGCCGCAGCATTGAGCGCAAGCCGAGCGAACGTACCGCGATAGTTGGTCGTGGTAGCACCGCTTGAATTCTGCGCAGTGAGCGTAAATTGCAGATTCAGCCCCTCGTTCATATATGTGAATGCAGAGGCAGGACTGCATCCGGCGATGGCGCGATTGGTCAGCGATGTCGCTGAAAGTGCAAAGCGGCTCGGGATAAATCGCCCAACACCGGCCAGTCCGCCAGTGCTGCCGGTAATGTCCTGCCCCGTGCCGAGGTAGCTTGGACTCGATGCGAGCAAATCGATTATTCCCACTTCGGAGTACGTCATCGTCTGCGAGCGCGCGCCGTTCGTGAAGGTGGAGAAGGTCGTCCCCGTCAGACCGCCTGCGTTGCCACCAACAGGTTCGGCAAGATTGTGGCCGACGATCGCGGTAGCGGCGGCTGCTTCTTGTCCAAAGTTGGGCGTAACGCTGTTCGCGACGATCTGTGCCTGGCTGTCCGGCTGCCCGTCGAAATTGACATCGTCACCGGCTTTCCAGGCAACAGCTGTAACCGTCGTCGTGAAGTTGCTGCCCGCCACGATCGTCGGGGCACTTGTCGCGCCGGACAGTCCCGTCCCTGCACCCGCAACGGCAATCCTTAATCCGAATGGCCGGACAACGAACGACGAGCTCGTTCCGCTTACGAATTGGGCCGCGGGGGGTGCCGGAAGGGCATAGCGTGCATACAACGTGAGCTGTCCGGCATCGGCATAGTTGAAAACGAGCGGCGCCTTGGACTGTGCGTCGAACGCAAGCGACACGCTCGTATAGCTTGCGGGCGCGGCTCCACCGTTGTTCTGGCCGATCGCCACCATTGCGCTCGCGCTATTGCGGACGCGCACGGATGTTCCGGGAGACGGGGTACATGCCGAAGGGTTATTGCATTGTGATGCAAGATCGACATTGACCGTTTGGTTCTGGAAGACCGTCGTGCAACTGCCGGTGTTCGTATCGGTGCGGATCGCCTGCAGGAAAAGTGTCTGGGCGCCGAAGTCGAAATTCGAATCCTTCCCGGCGATGTGCGTGCCGATCGTGGCGGCGGTCGTGCCGTCCGCGGTGACGCGAAACGCACTGTTAGTGAACGTGATCGACGGATCGGCAGCGGGTGCTTCCACGCGGCTGCCGCTGTCGGATACGTTGATATTCACGGTCGCGGCCGTCGTGTGCCGCAACAGCGCGGTGAAGCTGGATGCGGTTCCGGGCCACGTGTAAGAGGCCTGTCCGTTGTTGCTGCCCGAGACTGACCATGTGCCGGTCCCGGTGACGAGCGGTGTTTGCCACACCCCAGTAACGGTGGACGTCGTGAGCGTGAGGACCGTTCCTAACGGCGGATTGACCGCCGTGCCTGAGGTGTCGCGCGCAGTAAATGTCACTTGTACTGGTTCGCAAGTGAGGCCGGTGGTACCACCGGGAAAAGTAATCGCATAGTCGTTGACCACCGAGACGCATGCACGCGAAGCGTTCATGTCGGCTGTGATCTCGGCGGCGGTGCGCTCATTCGTGTAGATCCGAACTTCGTCGATCTGCCCATCCGCGGAGCTCGGCGTTCCAAACCCTCCCGTCGCACTGCTCCGATTATCGCCAATATAGAGCGTACTGATGCCGCTGTTGAGGCTGCTGGTGCTGGTGTTCTGGCTCACTTGCTGCACGCCGTTTACGTAAATGCGCGCGCGGGCGTTAGTGCCGTAGCTCCATGTGATGGCGATATGGGCCCACGTATTGGCCGCGGTAGCGATAACACCTGTGGTTGCAGTGACGGTGGTATTCGCCGCATCCGTGAGAGTGAATCGGAGCGTCCCATTCGAGCGTTTGAAGAGCGAAAAGGCGGTGGCGCTCGCAGTGGTTGCATCAAACAACTCACGATCACCGGTTGAAGCCCATGCCGTTGGGAGTCGGTACCAGAAGCTGATGGTGCCCGAGCGGCGCATGCGAGAGTCGACATCGATCCCCGTGTCGATGGCATTGACCGCGGCAGTGGTCGAGTTCAGTGCGACATTTGCTGCGCGACACGTCCCCGGCGGCGTTGCCGGCGATGCCACCGAAGTGGTCATCGTTCCTACCGGGGTTGCGTTATTGCCATTTCCCGACGTGTCGAGAATCGACCCGGACCCGCTCCACGTCGACTGCTCCATACCGTATTCTGCCATCGGGCCAGTGAAAAATTGCAAGGCAGTGCCGTTAGTGACGGTGGCCGTATTAAACGAAAACTCCGTATAGTCAGTGTCGCTGACCTCAACGCCAATCGTTGCGCTGGTGCCGGTGGCCGACCCAGCACCGTACTGAAATTTGAACGTGCCGTTCTCGTAGAGAACGAGCTGTACATGGTACGTTCCCGAAGCGCTGTAGTGGCGTACGTTGTCCCATGTAACCACGAAGCGACGGTCGGGGGCGGAACCCAACATGCCGTAAAGGACCGTACCACCCTTGCTCGGATCGAGATCGTCCCAATAAGCAGCGATGAATCGTTCCATATTGTTGGATGGCAGCGCGGCGTTGGTATATAGAAGATTGATATTCTGGTCCGCGCCAAAGTGAACGATGCCATTCGTTGTTATCCGCACCTGCGTATAGGCGACGCCTCCAAATGTAAAGGTAAAACCAATATTGACGACCGTGGAGTTATCGTCCGCATTGCCTGTGGGCCACGTCGCGACGGTGGAAACGGTCTCCCATGCGTAGGTCGTCGGCTGATAGCTGTAAGTCGCAGCGAAGACCGGACTCATGCAGAGCGTCAATGAAACAAGTAGGCAGTGAAGTAGTGCGCGCATTAGTCTGACCTCAAGGTGCCGCGCTAGTTACGACGCCGCGCAGTTGACGTTCGACATAGGTCGCGTCCGCCGCCGCCGGACACGCCGCACGATTGCAGGCGGTGGCGACGAGATGGAACATGCGAATCGCAGGCGGCGCTACTTCCGTGTGCGATGTCAAATTGCATTGGATCAGAACGGAGAACTCAGATAGCGCGCCGCCCAACGCGATCGAGGTGTTGACGCACGAATCGTTGCGCACCGCTTCATAGGTGCCCACTTCCATGCCGGCGCGCGCTGCCTGCATCGCGCGCGCGCCCAATGCATCAAAGGCCGATGATCGTTGTTGCGCAGAGCCAATGGTTACCATGGTCGCGCCGAGCAGCCCGAGCACCACC
>JANMUI010000205.1:0-5104 GCA_031391405.1 Betaproteobacteria bacterium | reverse complement strand
GATATCGTCCCCCATCATGGTTTCCGATCCGATCGACTTTGTCAATGCCCGACGCGTGCTCGTGGTGAAGCTGCGCCATCACGGCGATGTCCTGCTCGCATCCCCGGTGTTCAGCGTTCTAAGGGCGCAGGCGCGGCACCTCGAAATCGACGCACTCGTCTACGACGATACCGCCGACATGCTGACCTACCACCCGGCGATCGCGGCGGTTCATGTGGTCGGGCGCAAATGGCGCGAGTTGTCTCCGCTGGTTCGATTGCGCCACGAATGGGCGTTGCTTCGAACGTTACGCACCCGCAAATATGACGTACTGATCAATTTGACCGACCATCCGCGCCCGGCCTTGCTCTGCCGACTACTGGGCGTGAAGGCGAGCGTTGCACCGCAGAAAGCGGATGGCGAATCCTGGTGGAAGAAAACGTGGTGGAACAAGATGTTCACCCATTGCTTTCCGGTCCTGCGCGACGGCAGGCGCCATACGGTCGAGATGCATCTCGATGCATTGCGGCGTGCCGGTGTCCAGAACACTTCCGCGGACCGTCGCCTCGTCCTCGTGCCCGGTGTCGAGGCCGAATCGCGCGTCGATCTGCTCATGGATACACACGGACTCGCCAAGGGTCAGTTCATCCACTTCCATCCCTCTTCACGCTGGCAGTTCAAATGCTGGCCAATCGACCAGTGCGCCGAGTTGATCGATGCGCTCGGTGCGCGCGGACACCGGGTGGTCATCACCGCCGCACCTGGGGGAATGGAGGAAGAGCTCGTCACCAACGTCCTGGCAAAGGTTCAGACCCCGGTAGTCAATCTCGCTGGCCGGCTGACGCTCAAGCAACTCAGTGCACTGACAGCGCGTGCGGGTCTGTTCATCGGCGTTGACTCGGCACCCATGCATATCGCCGCGGCGATGCAAACACCGGTCATCGCGCTCTTTGGTCCAAGCGGTGATCGCGAATGGGGACCGTGGAAGGTGCCGCATCGCGTGTTGACATCGACTATCCACCCGTGCCGACCGTGCGGATTCGACGGGTGTGGTGGCGGCAAGGTGAGCGAATGCCTGTCGGCGATCGCAACCGTGCGGGTGGTCGATGCGGTCGAAACGCTCCTCGCGCATCCATCGTGATCATGCGCTGGCTTTGCGCGGCGTTGCTTGCCGGTTTTGCCGGCGGCGCGCCCGGCGCCATCAGGGTGACAGACGACGACGGGCGCGTTTTTGTGCTCGATCAACCCGCTCGTCGCATCGTGACATTGAGTCCGAGCCTTGCCGAGATCGTATTCGCGGTGGGCGCTGGCGATCGACTGGTCGGCGTGTCGAGCTATTCGGATGACCCCATCGAGGCCTCGAAAATCCGGGTGGTCGCCTCGTCCGGCCGCATTGATATCGAGCGGTTGCGGTGGCTGCGCCCCGACCTCGTGATCGGGTGGCGAACCGGCAATCCCGCGCGCGATCTCGAGCGCATCAAGCGCATGGGAATGCCGGTGTTCATGACCGAGCCGCGCAACCTGACGGACATCGCGCGCATCGTTCGCACGATCGGTGTTCTGACCGGCACCTCGGACGTGGCTGACATGACCGCCCGATCATTCGACGAGTTGGTGGCGTCCCTGTCGATCACGGCTGCCGAACCGATGACGGCATTCGTGGAAATCTGGCACAGACCGCTCCTCACAGTGAGCGGTGCGCATCTCATGACCGACATCCTGCGCACATGCGGGGCGAGCAACGTGTTCGCAGGCATTCCGGCGTTGACCGCGCGGGTGAGCCCCGAGCAGCTGCTCATTGCCAATCCGCGCCTGCTCGTCGTCAGCGGAACGGCCGAGGCGCGTCAATCGATCATCGAACGCTGGCAAGCGCTCAAACTGGTTCGCGCCGTGCAGGACGGGAACATCGTCGTGATCGATCCCCGAATCTTGCACCGGCAGGGCCTGCGTATCGTGGAAGCCGTGCGCGACATTTGCGCCGGTGTTCGACAAGCGCGTAGCGCCTGACGCATGCGCCTTGCAATCGTTCGCCAGCGCTACAACCCGTATGGCGGGGCGGAAAGATTCGTTGAGCGGGCGCTTGCCGCGCTCGAACGACAGGGCACGAGCGTTACGGTCGTATCCCGGCAGTGGGTAGGTGTTCCCGGAGGCACGACTTCGGTCGCAGGGCGGGGACCTGCAGCGCAATGGATCCGCTGCGATCCTTTTCATATCGGACGGCGTTGGCGCGACGCCAGCTTTGCCAAGTCGGTATGCGCCGAGCTTGCCCTTCATTCATTCGATCTCGTTCAGGCGCACGAGCGCATTGCATGTTGCGACCTTTATCGTGCCGGAGATGGCGTCCACAAGCAGTGGTTGGCGAATCGCGCTCGATCATTGAATCCTGTCGATCGAACGATCCAGTGGCTCAGTGCTTATCATCGATACGTCCTCGGCGCGGAGCGGCGCCTGTTCGCGAGTCCGCGATTGCGCGCGGTCATCTGCAATTCGCAGATGGTCCGAAACGAGATCCATCGGCACTTCGGCGTCGACCAGGCAAAGCTCCACGTCGTATACAGCGGTGTCGATCTCGACCGATTCCATCCTGGCCTGCGACCAACCCTCGGTGCTCGCCAGCGGCAGACGCTTGGCATCGAGTCGGACGCGTTCGTCTATGTATTCGTGGGCTCGGGGTTCGAACGAAAAGGTGTGGGTCGATTGCTGCACGCGTTTCGGCATGCGGAGGTGGCACCGCGGGCCCACGTGATCGTCGTCGGCAAAGACAAGGATGAACCGGCGATGCGAACGCTCGCCCGCCGGCTCGGGATCGCATCCCGCGTGCATTTCGAGGGCGGACAACAGGATGTCCGCGGCTACTACGCGGCGGCCGATTGTTTCGTGCTGCCGACGCTCTACGATCCGCTACCAAACGCGGCACTCGAGGCGCTTGCATGCGGGTTGCCAACCATCACCACGATGCAGTGCGGGGCGGCGGAGCTGATCGAACGCGGCAAGACCGGTTACCTGTGCGATGCGCTCGACCTTGAATCGCTCGCGCAGGCCCTTCGAGACGTTCAGACACTTCCAAAGGAAGCCACTCGCGTCGCAGCCCGCCAAGCGGTCGCAGGGCTCACGCTCGATGCGATGGCTGCAAAGATGGTGACCCTCTACGAACAACTCATGGCGCGCGGCACGACGGACGACGTCAAAGCCGCGCCGCCGCCCTGATAGACTGCGTCCCGCTTTCCCCTCTGCTTTCGGTTTCCGCCTCGGAATGGTCATCGCCGACCTCAAGTTGTACGCAAGGCTGCTTCGGTACGTCCGCCCATACTGGCGAACGTTTGCAATAGCCATCCTCGCCATGATCGTTGTCGCGGCGACCGAGCCTGCCCTGCCGGCTATTTTCCAGCGCCTGCTCGACGTTGGATTCGTCGAGCGCGATCCGGCGTTCATGCGATGGGTGCCGTTCTTCATCATCGCGCTTGCGCTCGTGCGGGGCGGCGGTTCATTCGTGAGTGACTTCTGCATCCATTGGGTCGGGCAGAAGCTGATCGCCGATCTGCGCAACGCCATGTTCGACAAGCTCGTTCGATTACCGACCTCGTACTACGACCATCACACGACCGGGAACCTCATATCGAAGTTCACCTACGACGTGACCTTGGTGACAGGTGCCGCGACCAACGCGATCACAGTCTCGGTGAAGGACTCACTGGTGGTGTGTGGATTGTTCGGATATCTGCTTTGGCTCAATTGGCGCCTCACCTTGATTTCGTTCATCGTGGGACCGGTGATCGTGCTGATCATTCGTGTATTCAGCGGCCGCTTGCGCGCGATGAGCCGCGCCGAGCAAGGCGCAATGGGTGATCTCAATCATCTTCTCGAAGAGGCGGTGGGTGCGCACAAGGTCGTGAAGGTGTTCGATGGCCAGGAATACGAACAGAATCGATTCGTGGCAGGGTCGAATCGCATTCGTCGCTTCGCCATGAAAGGCGTGGTCGCGGCTGCAGCCAATGTTCCCCTGACGCAATTCGCCGCGTCGATCGCGATTGCCGTCATCGTCTACCTCGCGATCAACCAGGCGCAGCGTGACCAGACCACGGTGGGCGGATTCGTCGCGTTCCTCGCGGCCATGCTGATGTTGCTCGGTCCGCTCAAGCGGATCGTGCAGGTGAGCCAATCGCTGCAGCGGGGCTTGGCCGGGTGCGAAGGCGTGTTCGCATTGATCGACGAAATACCCGAAGTCGATTCAGGGCGGCGAGAGCTCGGGCGCGCGGCCGGACGCATCGAATTGGTTCATGCGAGTTTCACCTACGCGGGGGCGGAGCGGCCTGCAATTCGCGGGATCGACCTCGCGATCAGCGCGGGAGAAACGGTTGCGTTGGTTGGCGCTTCGGGGAGCGGAAAGACCACCCTTGCTAATCTGATCCCGCGATTCTATACGCCGCAAGACGGCAAAATTCTTCTCGATGGCGTCGATCTTCGCGACCTGACCCTCACGTCGCTCAGGGCAAACATTGCGCTCGTCAGTCAGGACATCGTGCTCTTCAATGACACATTGGCCGCGAATATCGCCTATGGGCGCTTGGCTGGTGTCAGTCGCGACGCGGTGCGTCGGGCGGCGCAAGCGGCGCACGCGCTGTCATTCATCGAAGCGATGCCGCAGGGTCTGGACACGCTGATCGGTGAGAATGGTGTGCGGATGTCGGGCGGGCAACGACAACGGCTGGCGATTGCTCGCGCGTTTCTCAAGGACGCGCCGGTGTTGATTCTCGATGAGGCGACGTCGGCGCTCGACAGCGAGTCGGAGCGCCATGTGCAGGAAGCGCTCGAAGTATTGATGCAGGGGCGCACGACCCTGGTGATCGCGCACCGCCTCTCCACGATCGAGCGGGCCGATCGAATCGTCGTGCTGCATGATGGCGCGATCGTGGAAATGGGACAGCACGCCGAGTTGGTGGCTCGTGAAGGTCCCTATGCCCGCCTGTACCGGATGCAATATGAGCGCGCGGCGGAGAGCGCGGAATGAAACCCTGCGAATTGCAGCCGATTGGGTCGGACGAGTCCCTTGATTCTCCGCGGCGATCAGATTCTGCTGGCGCGAAGCCTGATCGTGCGTTTGAGGATCGAGTCCCTTAGCCGCGCG
>JANMUI010000169.1:0-9343 GCA_031391405.1 Betaproteobacteria bacterium | reverse complement strand
TTTTACGAGCGGGGTATTTCGGCGGTTGCCGCGCCGGTGCGGGACGATGCCGGACACATCGTCGCGGCGATCAGCGTCACTACACAGCGTGCGTCGATTCCGGCGAGTGAGCGCACCGCGCTCGTCAAGCAGGTCGTCGCCGCCGCGGGCGAGCTGTCGAGCCAACTCAGCTATCGTGGCAGCCGTACGGCGGCCTGACCAGACCCAACCCATGCCATTTTCCATCCTGACCTGAGCGGACCCATGGCGATCCTGTTTCCCGCGTTGTCGCTGTCCTCTTGCACCACCGGCAGCTTCATCGAAATTTTTGGAGGACATCGCCGCTATGTCTGATCGTATCGAGCGTATTTCAGTGGGCGAGCTCGTCGCCGCGTTCCTGGAAGAGTGCGGCGTGACGGCCGCGTTCGGTGTGATCTCGATCCACAACATGCCGATCCTGGATGCATTCGGGCGGCGCGCCGAGCTCGCTAAAGTGGGCGGCCGCCCCGCGCCGATCCGCTTCGTGCCGGCGCGAAGCGAATCGGGTGCGGTGAACATGGCCGACGCGCATGCACGTGTGGCGGGTGGGATTGGCGTTGCGGTCACCAGCACCGGTACCGCGGCGGGCAACGCATGCGGTGCGATGGTCGAGGCGCTCACCGCCGGCACACCGCTCCTGCATCTGACGGGGCAGATCGAGGTGGCCTACCTCGACCAGGATTTCGCCTATATCCACGAAGCGCCCAGGCAGCTCGAGATGCTGAGGGCGGTCTCCAAGGCGGCGTTTCGTGTACGGAGCGCCGAGACCGCGCTCGGCACATTGCGCGAGGCGGTGCGCATGGCACTGACACCACCGCGCGGCCCGGTGAGCATCGAAATCCCGATCGATATTCAGTCAGCCGAGATCACACTGCCGGCATCCATCGCTGCGCCGGCAGTCGGCGTGGCTCGACCCAACGCAACCGAGCTCGACCTGCTGGCCGAGCGGCTCGGCGCTGCGCGAAGGCCGTTGCTTTGGCTGGGCGGCGGCACGCGGCATGCCGGACGCGCGGTGCGACGGCTGCTCGATCTCGGATTCTGCGCGGTGACGAGCGTACAAGGCCGCGGCGTCATTGCCGAGGACGATCCCCGCTCGCTCGGTGCCTTCAATCTCTACGCGCCGGTCGAGCAGTTCTACGCGACGTGCGATGCAATCCTGGTCGCAGGCTCCCGGCTCCGTTCGAACGAGACGCTCAAGTACAAGCTGAAGCTGCCGCGCCCTTTGCTTCGCATCGACGTCGATCCGCAACAGCAGGGACGTTGCTATCCGGACGATCTGTTCGTCGCGGCCGATAGCGCGCTCGCGCTCGATGGCCTTGCCGATCGGTTGACCGGCCGCATGAAGGTCGATCCATCGTTCGGCCGCGATCTCGCCGCGGCACGCGAGGCAGCCGAGCGCATCGTGATCGACGGGTTGGGGCCTTACCGCATGCTCCTCGCCGAATTGCAACGGGCAGCCGGACGCGATTTCGTTTGGGTGCGCGACGTTACCGTATCGAACAGTACGTGGGGCAACCGAAGCCTGCGCATCTTCGGCCCGCGCGATGGCGTACACGCGCTCGGCGGTGGCATCGGTCAAGGTGTGCAGATGGCCATCGGTGCAGCAATCGCGAGCGAAACAGCGGCGATCGCAAAGGGCGCCGCCGTCGCGGCCGGTGCGCGCAAGACGCTGTGCCTGGTGGGCGACGGCGGGCTGCAAGTCAACATCGGCGAGCTGGCCACGATGGTGCAGGAGAACGCGAACGTCGTCATGATCCTGATGAACGATCGTGGTTACGGTGTGATCCGCAATATCCAGGATGCGCAATACGGCGGCCGCCGATATTTCTCCGATCTGCACACGCCGGATTTCGCCGCGCACGCGCAATCGATCGGCTTGCGCTATCGTCGGATCAGCGACCTGGCAAGCATCGCGACAACGCTCACCGAAGCGATGGCGACGGCTGGACCGATCCTGATCGAAATCGATATGAATCGGATCGGGCCGTTCGCGAAGCAATTCGCCGGGCCGCCCATCAAGGAGGGGCGCACATGAGTGTCGCACTGATCTTCGCCGCGGGACCCTGCGAGCACGGCGATGGCGCATAACCCGACCGGCTCTTCGCTTATCGGCAAGTCGATGCTGCGCGTCGAAGACGATCGCCTCTTGCGCGGGCACGGGCGCTTTCTCGCCGACTTGCAGGTGCCCGGTACATTGGTGGCGGTATTCGTTCGCAGTCCGCATGCCCACGCGCGCATCGACCGGATCGATGCATCGAGTGCACGCGCGATGCCGGGCATCGTCGCGATCTTCACCGCGGCAGATGTTGCCGCGCGTACCGAGCCGATCTGCATCGCCGGTGAGGTCCACACACCGGAGCGGCTGCTGCGCGAGCTGAAGCCGTTGGATCGCCTCCATCCGATTCCGCTCTTTCCTGCCGAACGAGTGACGTACGTCGGGCAACCGGTGGCATTGATCATCGCGGAGAACCGGAACGCGGCACTCGATGCGACCGAATCGATGCAAATCGACTATGCGCCGCTGGCGGCGGTGCTCGACCCGGCCGCCGCGCTCGGCGCCGGCGCGCCGCTGGTCGAGCCGAGCTGGCAAAGCAATCTCGCGCTGTCGGTCGCGACGGGCAAAGGCACACCAGACGCGATCTTCGCAAGCGCGCCGGTCGTGGTCGAAGAGGAGATCACCACGCACCGCTATGTGGCCGCACCCCTCGAGCCGCGCGGCATCCTGGCGACGGTCGAGCCATTCGGCGGCAAGCTCATCGTGTGGGCCAGCACGCAGACGCCACATGTGCTGCAGAACATATTGGCCGGTTCGTTGCGTCAGTCGCCCGATAGTATCCGCGTGGTCGCCTGCGATGTCGGTGGTGGCTTCGGTCAAAAGGGCATCCAGTATGTCGAGGACATCCTGGTCACGTTCGCCGCACGGGAGCTGGGTCGACCGGTGCGCTGGGTCGAGGAGCGGAGCGAAAATCTTGTCGCCGCGGCGCATGCGCGCGACCAGATCCATCGCATCGCCATCGCCGCGACCCAGGACGGCAAGATCCTCGCGGTGCGCGACGACGTGCTGGTCAACTTCGGCGCCTTCAATGTGATCGGCCTCGTTGTGCCGTACAACACGCTCTCACATCTGCTCGGGGCCTATGACGTGCCGCACGCGCATGTCTCGGTGAAAGGCGTCGTCACACACACCTGTTTCACGACGCCCTATCGCGGCGCCGGACGGCCCGAGGCCGTGTTCGCAATGGAGCGCATCATCGATCGGCTGGCCGCGCGTCTGAACGTGGATCCCGCTGACGTGCGGGCGCGCAATCTCGTCACGCCGGACGCAATGCCCTATGACACCGGGCTCCTGTATCGCGACGGCAATCCACAGGTGTACGACTCGGGCAACTTCCCCGAGCTGCTCCGGCGCGCGCGGGCCATCGTCGAGTTGGACAGCTTCCGCGCGAAGCAAACCGCATCGGTCACGCCAGACGGCAAGTTGCGTGGGGTGGGCTTCTCGCTTTATGTGGAAGGTTCCGGCATGGGTCCGTTCGAAGGGGCGGTCGTCCATGTGCTGCCCTCCGGGCGCGTACAAGTCGCAACCGGTGCGTGCAGCCAGGGGCAGGGACATCGCACGGCGTATGCGCAGATCACTGCGGATGCGCTTGGGGTTCCGTTCGAGTCGGTCGACGTGATCGGCGGTGACACCTCCACCATCGCGTTCGGCATCGGCACGATCGCCAGCCGCAGCACGGTGACCGCCGGCAATGCGATCAACCAGGCGGCGATTGCAGTAAAGGCGCGGGCGCTTGCGATCGGCTCGGAGTTGTTGGAAGCCGCGGCGGCTGACCTGGAGCTGATGGACGGCAAGGTGCGAATCAAGGGCATCGCCGAGCGCGCCATTCCAATCGCGCACATCGCACAGGCCGCAGCGCGCGCCGCGTTGCGACAAGGTGCGCCGGGTGATGGCCTGCTCGCCGAGACCGCGTACTTCAGCCCACCAACAGTCACCTACGCGAGCGCCGCGCACGCCGCCGTCGTTGCGGTCGATCCGGAGACGGGTGTCGTGACGCTCGAGCGCTACATCGTGGTCCACGACTGCGGCCGGGTCGTGAATCCGCTACTCGCTGATGGACAAGTGATCGGCGGGGTGGTGCAGGGCATCGGCGGCATCCTGCGCGAAGAGATGATCTACGATCCAAGCGGCCAACCGCTGTCGGGCACCTTGCAAGACTATGCGCTGCCGATCGCGGCCGACATTCCCGATATCGAGCTCGATCACATCGAGAGCCTGTCGACCCGCAATCCGCTTGGGGTGAAAGGGCTCGGTGAAGGCGGTGCGATCGGGCCGCCGGCGGCGATCGCCAATGCGGTCGAAGACGCACTGAAGTCGCTTGGCGTCGTTGTTCGCCGCGGGCCGCTCACGTCGCATCGGGTCCGCGAGCTGCTGCGCGCCGCCAAGAATTCGAACTGATCCACCCAACACGATTATTCATGCTACCGGAGACGCCATGATCCACGCCTTGACCCGACGTTCGGCCCTGATGGTGGGTGCCCTGCTCGCCGCCGCGCTTATGACTGGCGCGCTCGCCCAGCAGTTTCCGTCCAAACCGGTGCGGATTGTCGTGTCGTATCCGCCCGGCGGTCCGGTCGATGCGCTGGCTCGGCCGCTTGCCGATGGCCTGCAGAAGCTTTGGAACGGCAATCCGGTGCTCGTGGAAAACAGGCCGGGCGCGAACGCCATCATCGGCACGGAGTATGTTGCCAAGCAACCGGGCGATGGTCATACGCTGCTGCTTGCGAACGATCCTTCGCTCTCGTCCAATCAGTATCTGTATTCCAAGCTGCCATACGACCCGGTGAAGGATTTCGTACCGGTCGTGGGCGTGGCCTCGACGACCTTGATTCTGCTGGTGCCGCCCGGCCGCGCCTACGCGACATTCCAGCAACTCGTCGCGGCGGCGAAGGACAAGCCCGGCACCTTGAGCTATGGCAGCATCGGTCCAGGCAGCGTTACGCATCTTGACGCCGAAGCGATGGCGAGCGCAGCCGCGGTCAAGCTCGTGCACGTTCCGTACAAAGGCACGGGCGAAGTCGTACCGGCACTCCTCGCGGGGCAGATCGACATGGCGCTCTCGGCGATCGGCCCATCGCTTGGTCATATTCGCTCGGGTAAGCTGCGGGTGCTCGCGATCGCCAGCAATCAACGCAATCCGCTCCTGCCCGATGTGCCGACATTCAACGAGGCTGGGCTCCCGAATTTCGAGGCACGCTCGTGGTTCGCCCTCGCAGCGCCGGCCGGCACGCCGCGGTCCGTGGTCGATAAGATCGCTGCCGATGTACGCAAGATCGTCGATTCCGCCGAGTACCGCGACAAGTACATCGTCGGCATGGGCCTTGACCCGTTGCCGCTTGGGCCCGACGCGTTTGCCAAATATCTCGACGCGGATCGGGCGAAGTACGCCCAACGCGTGAAGAACGCCAACGTACGGCTCGACTAAAGCGTGCGGTCATCCCGCGTCAATGATCAACCGAATGAGAAAACAGATGCCGAGAATGCCTGGCGTGAAACTGCTTGCCGCTGTCGCGTTCGCAGCCGCCAGCGCAGTCGTCGTCGCGCAGGACTATCCGAGCAAGCCGGTGCGAATGATCCATCCCTACGTTGCCGGCGGTCCGGCGGAGCTGATCTCTCGCACCGTCGGCGAACGCATGGCGAAGGCGCTCGGCCAGCCGTTCATCGTTGAATCCCGTCCGGGCGCCGCGGGGAGCATCGGGGCCGAGCTCGTGGCGCGCGCATCGCCCGATGGCTACACGTTGCTCGTCTCGGTGAACTTCACGCTTGCGTCCAATCCTCACCTCTACCCAAAGCTGCCGTTCGATCCGCTGAAAGACTTCGCGCCGATCATCGCCCTGGCCGGCTATGACAGCGCGCTCATCGTGAATCCGTCGATCCCGGCCAGCAACATGAAGGAACTGATCGCGCATCTGAAAGCGAATCCGGGCAAATTCAATTTCGCCTCGGCTGGCAAAGGCAGCCCGGGACATGTGCTGGGCGAACTGTTCAAGCTGAAGACCGGGGTCGACCTCGTCCATGTTCCGTACAAAGGGAACGCACCCGCGGTCCAGAGTGTCGTGGCCGGCGAAGCAGCGATCATGCTCACGCCGACTACTGTCGCCACCCCGCTAGCGCGCGCCGGGCGGCTACGCCTGCTCGCGGTGTACAACACCGAGCGCAATCCGGACTTCCCCGACGTGCCGACGCTCGAGAGCCAGGGCATCAGCGGGTTCGAGCAGAAGGACCTGCCTGCCTGGTACGGTTGGCTCGCGCCCGCCGGCACACCGCAATCGATCATCGCGAAGCTCAACGTCGAGGCGAATCGAGCACTGCGCGAGAAAGACATCGCCGATTTCCTGCAGATGCGCGGCTTCATCCCGTTCGGCGGCACACCGGAGCAGTTCGGTGATCTGATCAAGCGCTCCTACGAATCGTGGGGAAGGGTGATCCGCGAGACCGGGATCAAAGGCGAGTGAGTTGTCGTCGCGTCGCTGCCGCTCGAATGGCCCGAGCCGCTCATGCAGGGCACCTTGTTGGTGAAGACCGTTGCGGATCCGCAAGTACGCAGATCCACCCACTGGAGGATTCGATCATGCATGCCATTCTTTGCTTTACCCGGATTGTTTTCATGGCGGCCCCGCTCGCCATCGCCCCGGCCGTCGCATCGGCACAGCAGGACTACCCGGCCAAACCGATCCGGGTCATCGTGCCGTTTCCGGCGGGCGGCTCGGCTGATCTTGTCGCCCGCACCGTCGGGCAGAAATTCAACGAGAACACCAAGCAGCCGTTCATCGTCGAAAACCGCGCTGGTGCGGACACGATCATCGCGATGGATCTAGTGAAGAATTCCCCGGCCGACGGCTACACGGTCGGCTACGCGATCGGCTCGGCGCTCACGATGAATCCGACCTTGTACGCCAAGCTTCCCTATGATCCGGTCAAGGACTATGTGCCGGTGATGGTCATCGCCAACGTGCCGCTCGCGCTCGTCGTGCACCCTTCGGTTCCCGTCAGCAACGTACAGGAGCTGGCGGCGCTGATCAAAGCGAAGCCGGGCGAGATCTTCTACGGGCAGGCTAACATCGTAGCGAAGGTCGCCACCGAGGCGTTTTCGATGGCCGCGGGCGGCAAGATGACGGAAATCGCCTACAAGGGCAGCACGCCGAATGTGCAGGCGTTATTGGTCGGCGAGGTGAAAGTGGCGATCGAGCCGGTCGCGACCGTGTTGCCGCACGTCCAGGCGGGCAAGCTCCGCGCGCTTGCGGTAACCGACAGCCGGCGCTCCGCTGCTTTCGCCGACTTGCCGACGATCGCGGAGGCCGGCATTGCTGGCTATGCGTTCAACAACTGGCACGCGATCATCGTCCCCGCTGGCACACCGAAGGACATCGTCACCAAGCTGCATGCCGAGATCACGAAGGCGGCGCGCCATCCGGACGTTGCGTCGAAGGTGCAACCGCTTGGCGTGGAAATTGTCGCCAGCACACCCGATGATCTGCAAAAGCGCGTCGCGACCGAGCGCGAGCACTGGGCCAAACAGATCAAGGCGATGGGGATTCGGCTCGACTAGGCTCCATCGGGGCGCGCGTGGGCGAAGCGAATGTTATGCGGCGAGCGGCGTCGGGTCGTCGGCCGGCGGGTCGATCTTGAAGGTACCGGCCGTGATGCACGTCATCGAAAAACTGCCGATCGTCGCAACGAGTGCCACCATGTCTTCCAGGCCCATCGTCTTCTCGGCGGCGACATAGCTTGCGTCGCTCAAGCCTTTTTCAGCGAGGATTTCGCGCGCCACGGAAAAACAGGTTCGCTCGCGCGCATTCGGCAGATCGGGCGTCTTGCGTGCGTTGATCGCATCGATAATCGATTGTTCGACGCCGGCAGCGATTGATCCGCGCACCTGCGCGAACCACGGATACCGTGAATTCCAGTGCCGTGCAACGGTGATATTGACAATCTGTTGCTCGCGCTTCGACAGCGGGCCGGTTCCTATGCAGGTGCGCATGTTTTGGGCGGCTTCGAATACTTTCGGCAGGCGGATATAGGCGTAGTACGGCCCGCCTACGATGCCGCTCGTCGCTTTGGCTGCGTCATAGACACGCCCCTGTTCGGCGTTCATCTCGGTGCGGTCCAGAATCTTGATGCGTGCCATGGTCTTCTCTCCTTTGAGTTTCGATCGTAAGCGGAAGGGTACCAGTGCCTCGCAGATCGTGCGTGGCGCAGACTCAGCCGGCGAGGCGTATCGTTACGCCGGCGTATGCGCTCGCGGAATTTCATGGGGTGCCAGCGCCGCGTTGACTGTCGTTCACGCAGGCACGACGCGTAGATCGTGGTCCAACCATAAGGAGACATGATGAAGCCGAAGACCGACGAAGAATATGTCCATATCAATGCGCTGGCCTGGAAGGCATTCCCAGACGCTTTTTCAGGGGGTGGCATTCGATGGAAACTTCTCCATGTGTCGCCCGAGCAGGGTGCCTGGACGGCGATCTTCGATTGCCCGAAGGGCTCCTCTTTCGCGCCGCACATTCATGCCGGGCCCGGCGAGTACTTCTTGACCAAGGGCAGGATGGATGTGCGCGGCGGCAAGGCAGCGGGCGGTGACACGGCCATTGCGCCGGGTTACGGATTCGAGTCGTCCGGCGCTCGCCACGACAAGACCTACTTCCCCGAGGACAGCGAGTTCTACATGACGTTCCTCGGGCCGCTCACATTCATCAAACCGGACGGCTCGCCGATCGCCGTGATCGGTTGGGCTGAGGCACAGGGCGCCTGGGGTTGAGTGGGCATTGGGTTGAGTGACGAATTGGCGCGAGGCCGCGTGAAGGTGGCGGCGCTCGCGCGGGCTCGTTGAGACGCGCTCGGCAAAACCAGAAACGAGGCTTCATTCACCGCACGTCCATAGGTCATCGAAAAGGGGAGGGGTCATGAAGCGCTTGATGTGGATGATGCGCATGGCGCGTATCAGCGGTTGCATCGCAATGCTGGCCGGTCCAGTGCTCGCACAGGAATGGCCGGTCCGTCCGGTGCGAGTGATCGTCAACGTCGCACCGGGTGGCGTCGCGGATATCGTGGCGCGCCTGCTTGCACCGGCGCTCGGCGAAGCGCTGCGCCAGCCCTTCGTCGTCGAGAACCGCGCGGGGGGCGACGGTCTTATCGGCATCGAGGTGGTTGCGCGGGCTGAACCGGACGGCCACACGATCTGCATGTCCCCGGGCAGCTCGATTGTCATCACGCCGCATCTGGCGTCCCGCAAGGACCTCGATCCGATCGAGGTGTTGCTACCCATCGCGC
>JANMUI010000108.1:0-19414 GCA_031391405.1 Betaproteobacteria bacterium | reverse complement strand
GTACGACGTGGACGCAGTAAATGCGATCGGCGTGGCAAGCGACAGCGCACAGGGGCATGTGACGACCAAGACCGCAACCGCAGCGAGGATCCCCTGCCGCGCATCAATCGCCCACCAGACGATCGCGGTTGCTGCCGCGAGAATCAGGATGACCGCGATAAACATACCGGCATAGCGATCCGCCAGTCGGACGAATCGAGGTTTTGTCGTCGCGGCGCGTTCGATCAGGCGTTCGATGCCCGAGAGCCAGGTGTCCGGTCCGACCCGTTCCACGCGCATCACCACGGCACTGGTCTGATTGATCGTTCCGCCGATGATGCGATCGCCCGATGCTTTCTGAACCGGCCGGCTTTCTCCGGTCAGCGCCGATTCATCGAAGCTCGCATGCCCTTCGATCACCAAGCCATCCGCCGGTGCCACCGCCCCGGCCGCGATGCGTACATGATCATTGACGGCGAGAGCAGCCGCCGGAATGCGTTCGCATCGCTCGATCGCAGGATAGGCGGGCAGGTGCTCGGCAATCGCGGGGAGTCGCCGCGCAAGGTCCTCGATGCGACGCGCCGCACGGTCACGCACCGCCCGCTCGATGGCCCGGCCGGCCAGTAGAAAGAAGATGAACATCGTGATCGAGTCGAACCAGACATCTCCCGATTGAGCGATCATGGCCCAGACACTCGCTGCGAACGCAATCGCAATGCCAAGGACGATCGGGATGTCCATGCCCAGTCGACGGATACGTATGTCACGCCAAGCGCCGCGATAGAACGGTGTGGCCGACCACGCGATCACCGGGATCGTGAGGGCCAGGCCTGCGACCCGCATGAGCTGTTCGATATCGCGCGTCATCTCGCCCTCGGCCGCGATGTACGCGGGGTAGGCGAACATCATCACCTGCATCATGCCGAAGCCGGCGACGAACAATTGCCAAATCGCGGTGCGCCGCTCGCGCCGGCGCACGTCCTCAATGCGGGCCGCGTCATACGGGTACGCCACGTATCCGATCGCGCGGATCGCCTGCAAGATGTCGGAGAGTGCAATCCGCGACGCGTCCCACCGGACCCTTGCGCGCCGGGTCATGTAGTCGATCCGGACGCTCGTGACGCCGCCAAGCCGCATCACATGTTGCTCGTTCAACCAGACGCAGGCAGGACACTGGATTCCCTCGAGCACGAGCCCGGCCTCGCGTTCGCCGTCGGCGAGTGCACGAACGAAACTTGCCTGCACTTCCGGGCGATCGTAGAGCTTTGCGTCTGCGATGATTGCCGGCGCCGGCGGGTCAACGCGCGTCGCGGCGGCAGATCGATGCGCGTAGTAGGCATCGAACCCGCCCGTGATGATGGTGCGTGCCACCGCTTCGCACCCGGCGCAGCAGAGCGGTTCATCGCGATCGCGATAGCGGATGGTGAAACGACTGCGTTCGCGGATGGCCAGTCCGCAATGAAAACACGCCACCTCCGGCGCTTCGACAAACGCGCCAAGCGTTGCGGTGCGCGCCGCTGGCATGAGCGCTGCCTCCAGGACCTCGATTCGTCGGGCAATGCCTTCAATTCAACAGCAGGCAATTGCAAGCGAACAAATCGAGCGGCCGCGTCACGGCCTCCGCCTGGGTGAGCAATCGTTTTGTTCGCGAGCCAGCGTCTTCGTAAATGGTAGTCTGGGCATGCGCCACTCCTTTGATATCCAACGAGTCGAGGGGTTGAGCGCTCATACCCGGGACCAACTCACGCCGCGGTTCGAGCAACGGCGCGATCAAATGCCGGGCAAGCGAAGTTGAACGCCACGGTTGCAAGGTTGCAGCACCAAGCGGCGACATCGTTGATCGAAATCAAACGATCAACGGATCCTCAAGCGCTGGCACGAGGCGATCAACGCTAGCGACCCGGCGCCAAAGCGGCTTGACACGCCTCGAAGGGAAACGTCATTTGATCAAACGCAACCGCGCCCTCGGAACAGAGGATAGCCTTCGTGTTGAATGAAGGCACCTCCGATTCTGATGATTGCGCTGTGCGCCGCGACCGGCATGTTGATGCCAGAGGCGCTTTCGGCTGCGAAGGCAGAGCGTTACGCATCGATCCGCGTGCTTTGCCCGGCGAGCGCAGCGACAATCTTCGATAACAACGGCACCGTCCCGGTGGAGATCGAGTTGTCGCCGGCGCTTGACGTCGCTCGGAACCACCGAATACGGATTGGGCTCGACGGTACGGTGCTTGCACCGGACCGAACACGAGCGCGGTTCCATCTTGAAAACCTCGACCGGGGCGAGCATTGGTTGCGCGTCGAGATCGTGGATGCCGGCGGGAATACGCTGATTGGCGCCGCGCCGGTGAAGTTTCATGTGTGGCGCGCTTCGGCGCTCTTTCCGGACAAGAAGTCACGGCGTCATCCTCTATGAACCCGGCCGGCGGCATCAGCCATTCGATTGAGGGAAATCAAGAGGGCCTCGCCCCGCCTCCGCCTCCGCATGATCAACTGATTCATTCCGCCACCACAAAAGGAGTTCTGAAGATGACGCAGCCCCAATTGCGCGTGAAAGATGTCATGACCCGCGATGTGCAGATCGTCAAACGCAACGACCAGCTCGGGATCGCCGATTCGTTGATGAAGCAAGCGCGCATTCGGCATCTGGTCGTCCTGGATGAAGATGCGCTGGTTTGTGCTGTGCTGAGTCAGCGCGATCTGTTCCGTGGTGCGCTTTTGCGTGCCCTTGGATTCGGCGCCCGGGCCGAGGAATCGATGCTGCGACAGGTCGTCGTGAAGGAAGCGATGTCCGGCGAATTGCATACGACAACGCCAGACGCGCCGGTAGCAGAGGCTGCACGAACGATGATCGACCGGAAAATTGGCTGTCTGCCAGTGCTCGAAGGCGAAAAGCTTGTGGGCATTGTCACGGAAACAGATTTCGTGCGGTTGGTCGCCGAGGGCAAAACTCTCTAAAGCCGCACTTCAGCTTGGGCAAACCTGTGCAAGCTGTGCGCGATCGCCACCAAGTGCTCCGACGCAACAAACGTGGCTCTGTCGATTCTCTTGGCGTCGCAATACGTCGATTGGCTGGCTGAACAGGGTGCATACGGCTGAAGTGCCATCCCGCTCTGACGCTTATTCGGAACATTCCATTTTCTGCCGCGCAAGTAGGCGGGCAAGCAGGCCGTGATGCGCTGACTGCCACCGTCGTGAACCCGCTCGGTTCGCACCATGCGCGGTCAACCGTGCTGTCTTCGCGCCCGGTGTGCGGCGATGTGCTGGAGCCAAATGCCAATGCGCTCAACGAGGCCGCCGGCTTTCGGTACCGCACCGATCAGTATCGGCGCGCCTTCGAGGTGGAACTTGCGTTGGATCAAGCCGCTTGATGCGAGTCAATCAAGCCGGCGAGCACGACTGTCGCACTCGTCATCCGATGCGCGACAGCAAGCTGCCGTGGAACCGTAGCGTCGCGGATCCCGACAAGCGATGCCGCCGAGCCATCGATCGCTTAACCGCCGCGTAGTGGCACGACCGGGATACGGACCATCACGAGCCCCGATCACGGCATACAGCGCGTCCCTAAGCGCCACGTCGCGTGGATCGCCAGTCAGGCTTGTGCCCATCCGATTGGTGACATATCCGTAGCCGATCCCGGCTCGCGGATCAGCGAAGCCCATCGCGCCGCCTGCTCCAGGCGCGCCGAGCCTGGAGTTAGGGATCTCCTCGGGCAGGCGGATGAAGAAGTCCAGCGCCAGCGGTGAGGCGATCTCGTCCTGGAAGAATTGCCCGAGGCTGCGGTGTCGCGGATCGACCCGGCGCAGCAACTCGCCTTCGTAGAACCCGATGCTGATCGAGTGATAGGCCTGTCGCGCGCCCGGCGGCCACACCGGCTTCTGGCGCGCCAGCACGACTCGTTGCGAACGCCACCCCACAGGTCGACGACATTCTCGCCGTGATGGTAAGCGCAGCAGGCTGCGCCCAACTCACGCCGTCGCGAGAAATTCTCAATGAACACCTCACGCACAGACTCGAAGCCTGGGGTCACATGCCCATGAATAGCGGTGTCGTGTGACGCGGCCACGGACTGTCCCCTTCTTTCGGAGTGTGCTTCCAGGCAGGGCGGCCTGCGCCCCGGATATCGACAACGAAGCGCTCGATCATCGACTTGTGGCGCGTGCACTCATTTGACGAGGCGCAAACGGGGCTCCACCGTCATGGGACATCTTGTGGCCGGAGGATTGTTATGAACATCCCGCCAACAAAGAAGATGCGTTTCGACGTGGTGTCCAGTCGCCTGGATCCAGATGCCAGCGCGGCGCGCTGCAAGCAGGCCACGCCGGCGCTCGATACCGACCCGGCAGGTAGCGACATCGATGCCGCGTAGAAGCCACCCCGAATGGCACCGCAGCGAGCGCATCGGCTGGCTGCGTGCCGCCGTACTTGGCGCCAACGACGGCATCGTCTCTACCGCCAGCCTGGTGGTCGGCGTCGCGGCCGCCAGTGCCGAGCCGAGCAATATCATGTTGACCGGCGTGGCCGGGCTGGTGGCCGGCGCGATGTCGATGGCCGCCGGTGAATACGTCTCGGTGCATTCGCAGGCCGACACCGAAAAGGCCGATTTGTCACGCGAGCGCACCGAGTTGGAGAAGGATCCTGCCGCCGAGCGGCGCGAGTTAGCCGCGATCTACATCGCCCGCGGCTTGGCGCCCGCGCTGGCGCAGCAGGTGGCCGAGCAGTTGATGACCCACGATGCCATCGGCGCCCATGCACGCGATGAGCTTGGCATCTCGACGACGCTCAGCGCGCGGCCGGTGCAGGCCGCGCTGGCGTCGGCCGCCAGTTTCGCCATCGGTGCCGCGCTGCCGCTGGCCGTGGTGGCGTTGGCGCCTACGCAGGGGTTGATCGCTTGGGTCTCAGCGATGTCGCTCGCATTCCTGACCCTGCTCGGCGTCGTCGCCGCGCGGGCCGGCGGCGCGAGTGTGGTGACGAGTGCGGTGCGGATCACCTTCTGGGGTGCGCTGGCGATGGCCATCACCGCCGGGGTCGGTTCGCTGTTCGGTGCGGTGGTGTGAGCGTCGTGGGCCAGAACCTTGTCACTCAGCGCACTTTGGACCGCAGGAGGCGGGATTCCGCTGCCAGTCAACACTGTCCGAACTTGCGTGTTGGGCAGAACATTGCCGTGGCATTGAGCGGTGACCCCGTCCAATACGGAGAACCGAATGCACGCAAACACCCTCTTGAGCTCGACCCAGCGAATCGGAACCGGCCTGTCCTTCGTCATCTTCCCGATCGTGTTCGTCTTCGCCTTTTCGGTCCATCCTGGTTTGCTCGACCCTCACCTGCTAGGCCCGTCGGAACTGATTCTGAGCGCGCGCGGTGCAAGCCTGCTTCAGTTCGCTCATGCCTTGGTCACCCTCAATACGGCTCTGCTCGTTGTCGTCGCGCTGCATTTCATGAAGCTCCTCGACCATAGTTCCGGCGCATGGGCGGGGTTCATCGGCGCAGCACTCGCGGTGTTGGGTTCTCTCGCGCTGGCCGCCGACAAGGGCGCGCTATGCCTCACCATGAGCGCTCTTGACGAACTCTCCGACACTGAGTTCACGAGCATGACGCCCGGCCTGCTGGCCATGTTCTCGAAACGCGGCTGGCTGATCTTACTCTGGGGTATCTTGCTGTTGCCCGTCGGGTTTGGCGTTCAGGCGATCGCCTTGCTCAAGAGCAAATCCATTGCGCGCTGGCAGAGCCTGCTGTTCTTGGTCGGAGTTCTCCTGATTGCGACTCCTGATGGCGTTGAAATCGTCAACTTGACGGCGTCGGTACTGCTGACAATTGCATTCGTTCCCTACGGAGTTCAGACTATCCGGAGTGAACATCGAGAAGTCGTTGCAAGTGGCGCGTGGGACGCATGAACGCTGTGTTCCAGCCGACCAACTTCTCCAGCCGCTGATCTCGAATGCTGCACCCATGACCATACCACCCCACTACATCGCCATTCCCAAGTCGGGCTCAGGTCCATGCGTGTTGGTGCTGCACTCTTGGTGGGGACTCAATCCTTTCTTTAAAGGCCTGTGCGACCGCTTCTCAGATAACGGGTTCGTCGCCCTCGCTCCCGATCTCTACGGTGGCAAAGTCGCGTCAACTGTGGAGGCTGCAAAGGCGCTTCGGGCGCAGGCAACCGCATCACGGCGAGAACCTATCTACAAGATTCTGACGGCCGCAATCAACTACCTTACTCGCCACGAAGCTGTAACCACAACGCACGTTGCCATAGTGGGGTTTTCAATGGGCGGCCACTGGGCGCTTTGGTTGGCCCAAAGGCCAGAGCTTCCGATTTCGGCCACGGTGATCTTCTACGCCGTGCGTAACGGCGATTTCACGCGAAGCAGTTCGAGATTCCTTTTCCATTTCGCCGAGAACGACGAATGGGTATCCGCCGCCAGCGCACGGAAGCTCAGGAAGAGCCTCGATGCGGCTGGCAGAACAGCGAGTTACTACGACTACCCAGGGACGCACCATTGGTTCTTCGAGAGTGACCGGCCAGAGGCATTTCATCGCGACGCTGCGGCTTCGGCGTGGAAACGTACGCTCGCGTTCTTGAAAGAGGGGTTCAGCAAGCGAACGAGACTACGACCATGAGAGCAGCGATCAACACCCGCTACGGATCGCCCGACGTCCTGGAGGTCCGGCAGGTGCCGAAACCAGAACCGAAAGCGGGTGAGGTTCTGATCAAGGTCCATGCGACGACAGTCAGCCGGACCGATTGCGGCATGCTGCGGCCCCACCCCTTCTTCGTCCGGTTCGTCGCGGGGCTGCGCCGGCCGAAGCTCACGATTCTCGGCATGGACTTCGCCGGGGAAGTCGAGGTGGTTGGCACAGGCGTCACGACGTTCAAGCCGGGCGATCGCGTCTTTGGCTTGTCGCCGGACTTCTACGGCGCGCATGCTGAATATCTCTGCATGCCCGAAAGCGGAGCGATGGCTGCCATGCCGGCGGGTATGCGCTTTGTCGAAGCCGTCGCATGCGAGGGAGCCTGGTACGCGGACACATACCTGCAGGCGTTCCGCCTTAAGCCGGGCCACAGCATCCTGATTTACGGGGCGTCCGGCGCCATCGGCACGGCGGCCGTGCAGCTTGCGAAGTCCTACGGCGCCAAGGTAACAGCCGTCGTCGCGACGCGGCATCTGGACCTCGTCAGAACGCTCGGTGCTGAGCGCGCCGTGGACTACACGACCGAGGACTTCACGCACCTCGGCGAAACCTTCGATTTCGTGTTCGACGCAGTGGGCAAGACAACCTTCTTCCGTTGCCGGCGATTGCTGAAACCCCATGGAGTGTTCGCAGCAACGGATCTCGGGCCCTGGGGCCAGAATCCTCTGCTTGCGATCTGGTCGGCGATTACGGGGAGCCACCGGGTCATCTTCCCGCTACCGCAGAGTGGCAAGGCCAAGGCGTTTGTCGAGTTCTTGAAGACTCGCATGGAGGCACGCGAATTCCGCGCGGTCGTCGATCGGGAGTATCCCCTCGATAAAATCGCAGACGCCTATCGCTATGTGGAAACAGCGCAGAAGACCGGGATCGTCGTCATCAACGTGAGGCCGTGACGCTGACCGCATGCACCTCTAGGCCGCGTGCGACGAGCCCGCCCATCGCACCGCCGCCAGGCGCGCAGTTCATTCGCGGACGCGGCGACGTTCGCCTCTACATGTCGATCGAAGGGCCGGGGACGCACGGGGTCGTGTGGTTCGTTCTCGGCCCCGAGACCCCACGGCAACCGCCCTACGCGCGACTGACCGCGGCGCTCCACCAAGCGGGTTTCGCCACGGCCGTGGTCCACGCGCGTGGCACCGGCTTCTCGGACGGATTGCGCGGCGACCTCGACGACTATGCGCTCTTTCTCTCGGACCAGCGCCTCTTCCTCGATCACCTCACGGCTCGCTCTTCGCGCATCTTCCTGTTCGGCCAGAGTGCCGGAGCGGCGCTCGCGCTCGAGGTCGCAGCTGCCGCGTCAACACCGCTTGCGGGCCTGGTGCTCGTCAACCCCGCATGGAAACTCACCTATGCGAAAGGCATGGGTCCGTCTTTCGCAGACTACCTCGTCTATGCGGTGAACTACGTCTTTCGCGCCTCGGCGCTCACCGTCGACATGAACCGCTGGCCCTCTTCGGTGGCGTTCGCACCCGACCGCGAAGAAGCCGAAGCGATGCAGCGCGACCCGCTGGTGGTGCGCTACTTCAGCCTTCGCTATCTCTTCGCCCAACGCAAGATCATGAACCGTTGCCCGCAAAACGTGGCCGCAGTTCAGGCCCCCCTGCTGCTCGTGCAGGGCGTGCACGACGCGCTGGTCGACCCTGCCAGCTTCGATGTGTTGTTAGACGCAGCGCGGGTAGCGGACAAGCGCAAGCTCGTTGCGCCTGACGGTGGACATGGCTCGAGCGCAGTCGAGACGATCGTCCAGCCGCTCGTGGAATGGTTCACCTTGCGCGCGGCCCATTGAGAGGGGCCACCCGGCCGCGGTCCCACCAGAGTCCTCGACTGCATCCTTCTACTTCACCACGAGCAGCCGTTGCCCGCCCAGCAGGTGCCCGCCCTTGTCAAAGCCAATGAACTTTGCGCCGGCGATCCGGCTCAAGGAGAACGAGAAGAGCGGCGCGAAGGTAACGATGCTCGCCTTCCCGATCAAGGGCTTTTGCGATCGCTCGGCACGCCTCACGGCATCGCATCGGCAAGACCCACACCCTTCACGAGAACGTCTTGCCGCAGGATTTCCCGCGCGCGCAGCGGTTCCTCGAACAGCGGGCTGTGGGCAGAGTCCGCAAACGTGTAGAAGCCCTTCACCGGGGCATCGAGCCGCAGGAAGAAGTCGCGGGAGAGATCTTGATTGGTCGTGTAGTCATACCGGCCGATGAAGAAATACACGGGAATCTCGAGCCGATGCACGCGCTCAGCCAGGTCGGTACGCAAGACCTCGTCCCACAAAAACCGTCGGGACCAGGCCATGCCGCGCCAGACGGCGATCTTCTCGCCCACGGTGTAGGCGCGGCAGCGCCACACGGGCAGGAAGACCCCGGTGATGACCGAACGCATGTCGCGCGTGGTGCCGACGCCCAGACCATGCATTGCATCGTCGCGCACGCGCATCCAGGCGTCGGACAGGCCCTCGGTCAGGCTGACCGGGGCTGCCTCAAGCCGGCGCACCATCGCCGCGTCGCCCCGGGCCCGGTAGGCCTTGAGCAGTTGGGCGTGCGCGGCCACCTCGGACGCGAGCTGGTGCTTCACCTGCCCCATCCCGATGTAGGCGTGAAAGCGATCGGGCGATCGGGCCGCAACCTGGATGCCCAGGAAGCTGCCCCAAGAGTGGCCGAGCAGATAGATCTTGTCCTGTGCGAACCTCTTGCGCAGATGGTCAGCGACCGCGATCGTGTCGGCGATCAACTGCTCGACCGTCATCGTTTCCGGCGCGATGTCGGGGTCGAAGGACATGCCTGCCGCGCGCTGCTCCCACCAGACGACCGTGAAGTCGCGTTCGACGCCGGTGGGATGCGTCGTGTTCAGGAAGAACTCCGGCATGCCCGGGCCGCCATGCAGAAACAGCAGCACCGGGTTGGCGGGATTCGTGCTCTGCACGATCATCCCTTGACGCACACCGTTGATCTCGACGAAGACGCGCTCCGACAAACTGCCCTCGATGTGCCGGCCGGTACCATCGACCAGCGGCGGCGGGCGGCCGGGGCTCCAGGCGAACAGAACCGCGGCCAGACCGAGCAGCCCCAGCAGGATCAGCAGCACCAGCGCGGTCATGAAGCGCGCCACGACGCGCAAGCGATGATTGCGAAGGACCGGGACGATAGGGTCTTGATCATGTGTCATTGCGGGGCACCTCGCCGACGGAACCTGCGTCCTCTTCGATCCATGCGGCGGTGAATTCCGCCGTTGCGAAGGGGGTGATGCGGCGCGGTGAGCCGCTGGATGATCTCGACACGCACCGCTTCGTCATACGCTACGAGCAGATGGCCGCCACTGTCGAAGCTGATGAACTTCGCGCCCGGGATGGGGCCTCCAGCGGAAGGCACGCGGCTGCGCTCACGCCGGTCGAGCGTGAGACCGGTGCGCCTCGATCCAGGGAAACGCGGCGAAGGCCAGCTGCCCTGCCAGTCCCAGTTGGTGCGGCAACTGCGCGTACAGGGCCAGATGTTCCGCCAGGCTGCGGCCGACGAGCAGCATCGAGAGACCGGCCTCGCCCAGCATTAGCAGCGAGAAGGCGACTGCGCCCATCCCCACGGCTGCCGCTCGCGCAAGCGGCCGGCGCCGCAGGATGCGGGTACAGACCAGCCAGGCGATGCTCAAGATAACGGGCAGTTCGACCAGCACCGCCCACAGCGGGCCGGTCAGCGGCAGCAAGACCAGCGTGCGCAGCACGCCCAGCAAGAAACCATCGGCGAAATCCGCAACGAAGTAGACGGTGCCGGCGCTCAGGGCTCGCATCATGGTGCCCCGCGCGCCCGGTCCGTGGACGCGATGACCTCCGTGACCGCACCCTCCCGCGTGAACATCGTGCGGCGGTTGAGCCAGACCACGAGTACCGCCACGGCAACGAAGAAGTAAGTGTCGTAGGGCTGCGCATCCGGCCAGAGCGGGTTGTTGACCTGAAAGTGAAACAGGGCGAGCAGCAGGAACGCCACCCATCCGGGAGGACAGCGCCACAGACCGAGGCGCGACAGATAGGCCGCGACACCTTGAACACCGCCGCAATAGAGCACCACCGCGAAGGCCGCAATAGCCGGTGCCCAGACGGCGAGCACGAAGGCCGAGTGCCTGCCGATGATCTCGCCGAACCAGCCGCCGGCCGCATCGGGGAAGAAGATATACAGCCCCAGAATGCCCCAAGAGATCGCGAAGGTGATCAGGGTGAACGGCAACAAGGCCGCGGTCGGGACTGGCCGTTCGTGGGCACCCATGTCTTGGTTCATGGCGGGCAGTCTCGTTGTGTCAACGGCCGAGCATGCGCGCATAGCCTCCGGCCAACCCTGGCCAGCATCAATGTGGCAGAGCGACTGGTTGGCTGTTGAGGGTGCACATATGGTCGACGGCGACGGCGACGGCGACGATGGTGGATTGACAGTCCGAGAGAAACGATCGATGACAGCGCCTACCTCGACTCGACAAGCAGCTTGACGATGTCGGCCTGAAGTGCCGCGTCGTGCCCTACGAGCAAGTGGCCGCCATCGTCGAAGCCAACGAACTTCGCGGCCGAGATGCGGCTGGCGGTGTACTCGGCGGCGGCGTAGGTGCCGAAGCCGTCGTCGCGCGCGCTGACTACCAGCGTGGGCATGCGGATGGACTCCAGCGCATAGGGGCGCAGGCTCTTGCCCAGCCGCGTGTCGTCGCGCAGCCCGGCGGCGCGGCTGGACACCGGCAGGATGCGGTCGGCCAGGTCGTTCACGCGCGCGCGCTCTGCCTCGCTCGCGGCGGCCACTTGTTCGGGCGGTGTGGCCAGCACGTGGCGAATGAGCGAGTCGCGTGCGACATGCAGCGCGATCCAGAACAGGAAGTCGGAGCCGAGCAGGCGCAGCAGCAGCGCGTCCTTGTCGTCCGACACGGGCGGCGCGGAATCGGCCACCGTGCCGGGCTTGTAGGCGATCGGAACGACGAGCACGAGCGCGCTGACCCGGTCAGGATGTCGGATCGCGGTCTGCATTGCCGATGGGCTGCCGGCGGAAACACCCATGACCGCGGCCTTGTCGATACCCAACGCGTCGAGCAAGCAGACATGCGCATCGGCCTGCGCCTCGGGCGAAGCGTCGGCGGGTCGCGGCGTGCGCAGATAGCCAAAGCGCGACATCGCGATCACGCGCACGCCCTGCTGCGCCAGCGGCCGCGCCCAGGCCATGCCCTGGTCATGGCCGCCGCCGCTGCCGTGGATCATCAGCAGCGGAGTGCCCTCGCCTGCTTGCTGGACTTCGATCAGGCCGCAGCGGGTCGTTACGAACTCGCTGCCTCGTGCGGCGCGTTCGGCGGCGCGCGCGAGGTCCTGCGAAAAGCGGGCATGGATCACGAAGGCGGCGAGCGCGGCAGCGACGGGCAACACAGCGGCGGCGATGTGCAAACGCTTCGTCATGCGCGCCGCCGATGCGCCACGATGCGCCAGACGCGCGGCCCAGCCAGCAGCAGCAGCGCCGCACCGAGCACCAACACCAGCTCGGGTGCGAAGGCCCAGAGCAGGAACGGGCCGAGCCCGGCCGCGAACGTCGCGCCGACGAGCGCCACGGCAGCGAGCGCTAG
Organism: Betaproteobacteria bacterium; assembly: GCA_031391405.1. Lineage (GTDB taxonomy): Bacteria > Pseudomonadota > Gammaproteobacteria > Burkholderiales > SG8-39 > SHXR01. Next base: position 7,174 of record JANMUI010000108.1, on the reverse strand, counting down.
CACCCCGCTGCCCCAGGCGCGCCGCGCACGCACGGCCCACCAAGCCAGGAGCGCGGTCGCCGCGAGCACGAGCACGAGCACGGCGCTGAACTTCGCGTACGCCGCGCGCAGGCTCGCGCCCTGCGGCGGCGCCTGGCCGCGCAAGAGGTTCACGACGCCGATCGGCAGCCGGCTCATCACGGCATTGAGTTCGCCCAGCGGCAGCTCGGTCTTGGCGTTGATCAGCACCACCACCGCCTGCCGGGTCTCGGGCAACAGCACCATCCACGCCGCAAACGTGGTCAGGCTGCCCAGGTGCCAGCGCGCATCGCTTGCCGCACCGAAGGGGCCGACGAACCAGCCCTCGCCATAACGGAAGTCGAATTCCGCCGACAGCAGCGTCGAGTGCGCGCTCGGCGACGCGGCGGCGAGCAACCGCGACACGCCCGGCGCCGAGACGAGGCGTGTGCCCGACGGCGCTTGGCCGCCGGCCAGCAGCATTTGCAGATAGCGCGCCATTTCGTTGGCGCTCGCCACCAGTCCGCCGGTGGGCTCGAAGGCCGGCAGCCAGGGCGTCTCACGCACCAGCGGCACGCCGAAGACGATCTGGTGCGCGGCCGTCATGCCGTCGCGGCGCGCACTGTCGTGATCGACATGGCTGTGCGTCATCGCCAAAGGCCGCAGCACCTGCTGATGCACCAGGTCTTGCCACGACCGTCCCGTCACCGCTTGCAGCACTGCGCCGAGCAGCACGAAGTTGAGATTGCTGTATTCGAAGCGTTCGCCCACCGGGCGATTGAGCGACACCGCGCTAAGCCCGCGCGCCAGTTCTTCGATGCTGGCGGTGCTGCCTTGCAGCAGCGGCGCGATGCCGTCGGCGCACGAGCACCGCGGTGAACGACTTGGTGAGTGAGCCGATCGGGAACGGCGTGTCGGCGCTGATCGCCTTGCCGCGCCCGTCGTGCCCGAAGCCGCGCACATGGGCTGCGCCACCCTCATGCACGATCGCCAGCGCGATGTCCGGGATGCCCGAGGCGCTCCGTTCGCTTTCGACGAAGGCATCGATGCGCTCACGCAGCGCGGCATCAAAGGCCGGGGGCTGCGCGAGCGCCTGCCCCGCCATGACGCAGCACCAGAGCGTCGCCACGCAGCGGGCGAATGAGAGGCTCCGGCGAATGAACATGGCTCAGGCACTCCACGCTTGCAGGGCTGGCAGGCCCCGCACGAGTGCAGCGCGCAGCCGCGGCCACACCGCCAACACCATCAGGGCGCGGGCCAGCGCAACGCGCAGGCCATAGCTCGACGCGGGCCCGTCCGGCAAGCGCGTGAAGATGCGCGCGAGCCCTGCCCGGCCGTGATGGCGCCAAACCAGGAAAACCGCGTCCACGGCGAGCTGAAACGGATTCACCCGCGCGGTTCGTTGCAGTGAGTCCATCATGCGCGCCGCACGACCTGCCCGGCTCGCAGCGTTTCGCCGCGCAGTTCGGCCCATCGCCCGATCGCCGGGTCGCCGTGGGCCCAGGTGCGCCACGCGGTTTCCTTGTAGCTTCCACCCGAAGGCTCCGACGTGCAGCCGGTCAAGCCAGCGGTTCCTGCAATCATGCTGGCCGTTGAAATCATGAACTGCCTGCGGGTGAACATGATTGGATCCCTGCCTTGCAGACGGCCGGCATGGTCATCCATGAACGTACCTGTCGCATGACCAAGATCAAATGCGAAGCGAATCAACAACGCCGCGTCAAGAGCGCGGGGCATGTTTCGAAAAGAGTACGCCGGAATAGCAAACTCGACGGCGCAACGAACGCAACGGGGTTGATTGGGCGCGGCCGGCATCGTGCCACTCGCGGAGCTCAATTCGATTTCGTCGTGTCCGTCGAGTCGTCGTAGTTGCACCAACCGCTCCGAAGGATCCGGTTTGATCCGCGTGGCAAGACCACGGGATATCTCAAGTTCAATCCCACACGCTCGCCCGCGTGTGACGCTCAGACAATTCCTACAAGGGTCAGCGCGCACCTACTCAAAGAATCAGCACTTGCCGATGGTGCGGGAACGCACGACTTCGCATACTGGCGCCGTACTGAACGTATCCCTCGCAACACACGCCGAGAACGCCATTCACAAGGAGAGCGCCATGCGACACGCAGCGAGCAAACGCACCGTTGAAACGAATCGCTACCGCCCAACATGCACCAGAACCACCGGCCGACCGTTGCGGGCGGTGACGTTGCCAAGTGCGATGGATGCGCCGGATCCGAGCTGGCTGCCCGAGCCGGTTGACGAATGGGATCTGGACACCGATATCGTTGCTCGGTACGCCGCTGCCAGCCAACGGGATTGACGCTTCTCCTCGCTCTGCTTACCGCGCGCGAAGGTGACCAGCGGTGGGGTGGTCGACTACTCCTTCGCCAGCTTCGCCGCACGTGCCGCGGTGTCCCACTTCAATACGTTGTCACGCAGGAAATCGCGGAACCGCTCGGGCGGATGCGGTGACAGTACCTCCATGCCTTGTGCATTCAGCTTGTCCTTGATGTCCTTCTCCTGGACGATCTGCATGACGCTTTCGTTGAGAAGGCCAGTGATCGCCGGTGGCGTGCCCTTCGGAGCCACCAGACCGACCCAGCCGATCACCTCGAAATTCGCGAGCTCGGGAATACCGGCCTCCGCCGTGGCCTGGACATCGGGAAACACATCGGAGCGCTTCTGGCCGGCCATGGCCAGCGCCTTGACCCTTCCGGAGGTGATGTAGGTCCCCGAGGAGCTGACCGCGTCGAACATGAAGGGAACCGTCCCGGACATTACATCGACGAGAGCCGGAGCGCTTCCCTTGTATGGAATGGGCACCATGTCGCCGTCGATCGCGGACAGCAACAGCGCCATCGTCAGATGCTGGATGGATCCGCGGCCGACGGTGGCGTAGTTGTACTTGCCGGGATTGCTCTTGATAATCTGCACGAACTCCTTCAGATCCTTCACCTGTGCGCTGGGGCTGGTAACGAGAACCATGCCCACCTGCGCGACGAAAGCGACCGCGTCGAATTCCCGCTCGATGTCGTAAGGCAATTGCGCGACGAGCGCGGTATTGATCGCGAAGGAGGTCGACGTCATCAGAAGCGTATGCCCGTCGGCGGGCGACTTGGCCACGTACGAGGACGCGATGGCTCCCGCCGCGGTCCCGCCCGGCCGGTTCTCGACGATCACCGACTGCCCTAGGCGCTTGGTCAGGCGCTCCGAGATCAGCCGCGTCGTGATGTCGGCCGCATTGCCCGGCGCCGTCGGCACAATGATGCGGATCAGCTTCGAGGGATAGGTCTGCGCGAGCGCCGTGCCCGGCAGGCTAATCAGTGCCACGACTTGAAGCAACGCGATCCAGTTCATTGGGCTCCTCCTTGTTGCGGGTGATTATTGATCAGCGTTTCCCTAGATGAACTTATCGAGCACTGCGCCATCGACTTCTCGCATCGTCCTGCGCGCGAGCGACAAGATCCGGAACGCATCCGAGGGCGTAGTCATCGGCGCGATCGCGTGAATTGTGGTTGTCTCATTCGAATTGGGCTCCTATCAACGCGGGTCATCCTATTCGGCGGTTGCCACCTTCCATTGACGAAACGCAATGCCCGGTAGGCGTCGTTGCCTAGGCTCGCCGAATCCTTACAAAGCACGCGCAGCGCGCCAAGCGAACGCGGCTGTTTCGCGCCTTTGACAAGGGGCAAATCCTACAGGTAGGACGATTCCTACCCCTGTCGGTGCTGTCCGACCCTAAGAATCATCCTGCGCCGATATCGCCTCTGCACGATCAGTTGCACACTGCCTGCACAGCTCGACAGCGATCGACCAGACCACTCCCAAGAAAGGCAGGAACATGACCGCGAACCTCGCAATGCACGCCACCGTCCAACCAACGCTGCGCGACTCGACCCCTGCGGACACCGGTACGCGCGTGAGCGCACGACAACTCGCCCTGCTGCTTCGTATTACCGTGACTGACCAGCCGATCGCCGATTCGGTGTATTTCACGACCCGCCGCATTCACCAGGCGGAATGCCTATTTCGCGCCGGAGACGAGTTTCAATCCCTGTATGTCGTGCGGTCCGGCGTCATGAAGACCATCTCGCTCGATGAGTCGGGCGCCGAGCAGGTCATGGCCTTTCCCATGCGGGGCGATGCGATCGGGGCCGACGGCATTGCGTCCGGCCGCTACGCGTCGGAGGTGATCGCGCTCGAGTCGACCGAAGTGATCGTCGTGCCGCTCGCGACCATCCGGCAATTTGCTCGGGAGTGTCCGAGCTTGGAACACTTGGCGTTTCAATTGATCAGCCGCTCGATCGTGCAGGAGCAGGCACTGCTTTGCATCATGGGGACGCTTGGTGCGGAAGGTCGCGTCGCCGCGTTTCTGCTCGATCTGTCCGAACGCATGGGCGCACTCGGCTATTCGCGCGCCTCACTCGTGCTGCGCATGACCCGCCAGGAGATCGGCAGCTATCTCGGGCTGCAGCTGGAGACGGTGAGCCGCGCCTTCTCCGCGTTCGCGGCGGCTGGGCTGATTCGCGCCAACCTGAAGCAGATCGACATTCTGGATGCAGAAGGGCTGCGCCGCGCCGGCCATAAGGCGGTGTCGATCCCGGCGCGCACGCAGGCACGGCGGGTCGGCGCGCCATCGAAGCATCGCGCGCTGTTCACGCCACGCCCGATTCAAACCATGTTCCCCTACGCCGTGGCATGACGAGCCGAAGGTCTCTGCCCACTTGACGCACGTCTTTCTCGTCGAGGACCATGTCGGCTTGCGCCAACGGTTGCGTGATGCCATCAATCGCGTCCCGTCGGTGCAAGTCGTCGGCGAGACGGACGCCGTTCAACCGGCGCTCGATGGCATTCGCGCGTCGCAACCGGATGCGATCGTCGTGGACCACCACCTTGGCGGCGAATCCGGACTCACCATCGTCAAGACGATCGCCCGCGAGCTGCCGAGTATCCAGATCTGAGTCCTTGGACGCCCTTCGCGCGTGAGATCGGGCGCGCGCGGCGCGCGTCTCGCCCGTTGGCGGGGCAGATATTCCGGATCAGTTCGCCGAGGAACTGCGCATGCGCCGGTCGGACGGCGCCGAACAATGGATCTCGGTGCACGGTCTGGTGACCCGCCGTGACGCCGCAGGCATGCCACAGCACTTGATCGGCACGGTTACCGACATCACCGAGCGCCGGCGCAGTCAGCGGATGTTGCGTGGGTTCGCACACCAGACCGGTCTTGACGGGGCATGATCGCTGTCAAACCGGCGTGCGCTTGCGTGACTAGTCTGCTGGTATCAAACAAGGGGCTGTGATGATCTATAGCATGTCATCTTCGCGCTCGCCTCTCCGCCGGATCCTCGATCATCCGGGGCGATTCGCAATCGACGTATTGAGAGGGTTTCGCAGCAACCAGGGTCTGCTGCTCTCCGGGGCCTTGGCGTACTACACGCTGCTCTCGATCGTACCGTTGTTCACGCTCTTGCTCGTGGTGCTCTCGCATATCCTCGATGAGCAATTGCTGCTCGACAGCGTCGCCCGGTACCTGGCGCTCGTCGTTCCGGCCGGGACGGCTGATGTGACGGGTCAGATCAGGAATTTCCTGGCCAATCGCGAAATCGCAGGCTGGGTCGTGTTCGGGGCGCTGCTATTCTTCAGTTCAATGGCATTTACGGTGTTGGAGAACGCGATGTCGGTCATCTTCGCGCATCGGCTCGCCATCCGCCGCCGGCACTTCTTGATCTCCGCAGTGCTCCCGTATGTCTACATCGTCCTCCTGGGCTTTGGCCTGTTGCTGACGAGCGTTGTGGCCGGTGCGCTGCAAACGCTTGCCGTGCAGCAGGTCGATCTTTTCGGTACCGTCTGGTCGCTCGATCAACTCTCGGTGGTGCTTCTTTACTTGATCGGGCTGGGCGGTGAAATCTTGATGCTCACCTCGATCTACATGGTCACCCCCGTGGGCCGTCCGTCCCTGCGCCACGCGCTAATCGGGGGCGTCGTGGCTGCCTTACTCTGGGACCTGACGCGCCGCATACTTGTTTGGTACTTTGCGACACTGTCCCTCGTGAATGTGATCTATGGATCGCTCGCTACAGTCGTCGTCGCGCTGCTGAGTCTCGAGATGGCCAGCGTAATCCTCCTGCTCGGCGCACAGGTGATCGCGGAATACGAACGCGTCGCCCGTGCCTGATGAGCCGATTCTCGACGCGCTCGGCCCGAACGTTAAGATGAGATTTCATGCCTAGGACCTCAGCGCAACAAGACGACGTACGAATCCTCGCGGACGCGACCCATCTCGAGGGCATCCTTCACGTACCGTCGCACGCGCGAGGTATCGTGCTATTCGCGCACGGGAGCGGCAGCAGCCGACACAGTCCGCGCAACCAATTCGTGGCGAACGAGCTTCACCAAGCCGGCATCGCGACGCTCATCATGGACTTGCTCACGCCGCACGAAGATCGCGACTACGCGCGTCGTTTCGACATCGCCCTGCTTACGCAGCGGCTCGTCGCCACGATGCTCTGGGTGCAACGGCATGCCGCCACCGCAAAGGTGCAGATCGGCCTCTTCGGCGCGAGTACCGGTGCGGCTGCTGCATTGCAAGCAGCGGCTATGGAAGGTCACACAGTCGCTGCGGTCGTGTCGCGCGGGGGCCGGCCCGACCTTGCCGGCGATTCGGCATTGCGTAGGGTCGTATCGCCCACCTTGCTTATCGTCGGCGGGCTCGATCACGTGGTCATCGACCTCAATCAAGGTGCCTATGCTCTGCTTCAGTGCAAGAAGCGATTCGACATCGTCCCGGGAGCAACACCCCTGTTCGAGGAGCCGGGAACACTCGAAGAGGTCGCGCGTCTTGCCCGGTTGTGGTTTGTTGAATACCTTGAATGAGAGTCAACCTACCGAGCGCTTGCATCCCTCTTCATCGCCTTGACGAAACTCAATGCCCGCAACGCCTGCCCGGATAGCCTGTCCGAAGCCTTGCCAGGCAAGCGCATCTCGTCAATTGAACGAGCTCGCGCTATCTTCACCTCCGGAGGCATCCATGCCCGATTTCGTCATGCTCACCCGGCTCTCGACCGAAACCATTCATCAGCCAAGATCGTTCGAAACCCTCGAGCGTCACGCGGTTGCGCAGATCCGCAAGTCTTGCCCGGACGTGCAGTGGCTCGCGAGCTACGCGGTGCTCGGGCCC
>JANMUI010000100.1:0-9284 GCA_031391405.1 Betaproteobacteria bacterium | reverse complement strand
CCGGTGTATTCGCCCGCCATCGGCAGCACATCCTTGCCGTAGATGCGCGCGCCGTTGATGTCGCCGCGGCGCAACGCGGCAAGCACCGCATCCTCGATAAAGTTTGGCTGACCTTCCTCGACGATCAGGACGGCCTTCTTGCCGGTGCAGAACTGCCAGATCTCCGACGGGATGAGCGGATACGTAACGTTGAGACAATAGATCGGCACCTTCGCCTCGCCAAACGCATCCGCCAGACCGAGTTGCTGCAGCGAGCGGATCACCACGTTGTACATGCCACCCTGACAGATCACGCCGATCTCATCGAGCGACCCGCCGAACACCTCGTTCAGCTTGTGGTCCTGGACGAATTTGATCGCGGCCGGCCAGCGCACGTCGACCTTGTGTTTTTCCTGGATGTAGGACGACGGCGGCAGCACGATCCGCCCATAGTCGAATTCCGGATTCTCGAGACCGTTGTTCCGCGATATCGCCGGGGCGCGGTTCGATTTCGCGTTGAACTGTCCGTGGACGTGACAGGCGCGAATCCGCAGTTCGAGCATGACCGGCGTACTCGAGGCCTCGGAAAGCTCGAAGCCCTTCTCGACCATATCGACGATCGTGGGCAGGTTCGGCCTGGGGTCGAGCAGCCAGATTTGCGATTTCATCGCAAAAGCGTGGGTGCGCTCCTGCATGATCGAGGAGCCTTCACCATAGTCTTCGCCGATCACGATAAGCGCGCCGCCGGTCACACCCGCGGAAGCGAGATTCGCAAGAGCGTCGGAGGCCACATTGGTCCCGACGGTCGACTTCCACGCCACCGCGCCGCGGATCGGATAGTTGATCGACGCCCCCAGCATGGCCGCCGCCGCCGCCTCGGAGGCGTTGGTTTCGAGATGGACGCCCAGCTCATCGAGAAGGTCTTTGGCATCCGATAGCACATCGATCAGGTGTGAAACGGGGGCGCCTTGATAGCCGCCCACATACGAAACACCGGACTGGAGCAGCGCCTTGGTGACCGCGAGGATGCCTTCGCCGGTAAAGACATCACCTGTTACGAGGCGAAGCGACTTCACCTCCTCCTTGAATGAACGTTCCATGATTCAACCCTGATTTGAAGGCGATTGGGCGGCCAGTGCGCCCGCAGCTCGTGTAGCCGAATGAGGCTAGGCGTGCAGCCTGCATTTGTCAAACCGATGGGAAGCCCACCGAAAATCCATCCGATCGATGCGAGATTTCGCGCGAGGCCCGGAATCTTCGCCTGGCACAGGGGACCCGCTGCGTCAGTACTTGACGCAAAACGTCAGTCGAGGGTGCTGCCTCCGATTCGAGGTTCAACCGATTGATGCACAACCGGGAATGGTTCCTGCGCCCCTCGCTACCGATCCAGCCGTCGAGGGGGAAAACGACTCGCTGCATCGACAAAGCATGAAATTTCTCCTCTCCGTGATCGTTGCGTGAACCTGAATCGGCATTATTGCTACTCATTGAGCATGGTCTATGCGTTGGAAGAAAGTCATGATTCATATCACGCAACCCGGAGCGCTCGAAGTCCTCGCCATGCTGGAAGGCGAGCGTTGGAAGCGCACCCAGCAGGAACGCCAGGACGTCCCATACGGGTTCTATTTCTGGCTGCGTGCATGGAACGCGAAGACCGCGGCTGGACTAGGTGAACTGCCGGTATCGCTTTGTCAGTTTGGCGAGCGCGCCACCAAGGCCCCCATCCTTTATGGCGAAGAGGGATATCGCCAGTATCACATTGATGCCAGCGGCGAGCTCACCTTGATGCGGGAGTCGCTGCTGCCGGATGCGGCCGAAAAGGCGACTGCCCTCGGCATCCGGTTGTCCTAGGAATCCGCGCGGCAGACCGCGCAGATTCCTAGTTCAAGACGATGACCCCGTTTTCGAGTCGGGGCACTACCTGTAACGACGATAGCTAGGCGGCGTAATCGATTTCGCGTGCGTGACCGCGACCGGTTACCGGTGGGCGACGAAGAAGGGAAATGCGCGACTGCAGCATCCCGCGCGACCCGCCTCCTGACCCGCCGGACGGACGCCGCTGCCTTGCGAGCAAAACGCTCGGCGGTCGCTGGATCCCCGCTCGAGCAACTTCAGACACGCATCGCATGCTCCGTGACCGCATTCGCGCTCAGCGTATCGCGCAAAGCATGCAGTTTTCGAGTTCGTTCAGGGTCTCCTTTTCCAGCAGTTGCGTCGCGCCCGATTCCAGAACATCGTGCCGGTCGATGAGCAGCTTCACTGTGCGCTCGAACATACCGCCGACGATATCGCGCGCGGCGCGCAGTCGATCTCGCGCGCCGTCTCCTCGCTGAGGGACCGATCGAGCGACCTGGGGCCGGTCTGGTCGAGGAAAAACTGGCGCTCTTCCTCGTACACCGCGTTGCCCATCCGCGCGTGCATGCCATGGCGCATCACGATGCCTCGGGCGATGGCGGTTGCCTTCTGCAGGTCGTCCGCGGCGCCGGTGGACACATCACCGAACACAATACGCTCCGCGGCGCGTCCCCCCAGCACCACCTGCATCTTGTTTTCCAGATACCTGCGCGTCATGAGAAAGTGGTCTTCGGTGGGCCGCTGATCTGCTGACAACGTCACTTCACCAAGGTCACGCGGACACCGGTAAGGGGAATCACATTGGTCGCCACCGATCTCAGCACGCGATTGCGAACCGGCCCACATTCCCTGAATACCCATGCCGATCTCGTCAAAGCCGATAGCGCAGCAGACAACCGACACCACCCAGGGCCATCAGTGGGTCACAGTAGTCCACGATTTCGACCGGGCAGTCCTGCTGTCCGGCCAGCCTAACAAGGTTTTCCGTGGCGTCGATCGGCCGCACCGCCGCCGTGCCGCACTCGGTGCAGGCGGCCGGCGCGTCCCGCTCGATGCGGATCGCCCCGCACGCGGCGCAGTTCCAGCCCCACTCGTGCCGGTGATCCCTTGCCAACAGGAGCTTGTCCACCCGCCGCTGGCGTAGCGCGTCCAAGCAGGCTGTCGGGCCCGCCACCGCCAGCCCCTGTGTGCGAATGCCCTGTACGAAGCGCGCCGCGACCGCCTGCGATTCCTGTTCCTCCCATTCGACGAACGCCGACAGTGTGGCGGCCACGACGTCCTCCTGGGTGTCGCGGCCTGCCACTGGGATGGTGTCCACCAATTTGGACGCGACGGATTTGGGCAGTGCGCGCCGTAACTCTCCAGTTAGGCGCGGGTCGCCCGCCAAGATCAGGTGAGTATGCCCGCCCGCCGCCATGAGCCGCCCGAGCAACTCGATCTGCTCGTTCAGAAAGCGTGAGGTGCGTTCGCGGCGGTGGCTTTCGTAGTGTTCCTTGGTCCACTCCCGGCCCACGCGCTGGCGCAACTCGGGCTGCTCGGTCCAGGCCCGAACGGTGACAGCGCCCAGGTTAACCTCTAGGATTCGTACCATTGCTTGGTTTGCCAGCAACACGACGTAACGCTGATAGGTATCCTTGAGCGCCATGAGTTGAAAGAGGTTGGGCGTAGAGCAGACCGCAATCCAGTTTGGCACCGGCGCAGCGAACTGCATTGGCAGAAAGAAGGCCCCGGCGCGAAACTGGCGGCTGAACAAAGCGATCCCCTTCGCGCCAGGGTGTAGCTTTTCGGCCAGGTAAGCCTCGATCTTGTGTATCGCGGCGTTGAAGTCGGCGCGCGCCGCGTCCTCAAGGGTGCTGCGTAGGGCCAGACCGCGGTCTTCGAGCACCTTGCGGTAGCTGGCCTTACCCTGTTCCAGATTGAGATAACAACTCACGAAGGGCGCTTCCGTCTCCTCGACGCAAGCCAGCACAGCGATGTGGCGTCGAAGCTCGGCAAGCGTAGTCAGTGGTTCCATCCGGTGCTCCTATCGGGTTGAGGGCGAGTTAATTGGGCAGGGTGAAGTTCGACTTGCTGCGCAAACGCGACGCGGTCAGTGCAGGGGCGTTTAACGTGTTGCGCCTATTTCAACTTGGCCAGAGGTTTCGCGATGATCGCTTCCGTCTCGCGGCTGGAATTCTGAATCACTTGGGCTACGACACGGTCCATCATCGATGGCAAACATGCCGGTTTGACCGGGCAAATCACGCCCGTTCAGGCGCTTGTTTGAGAGATGGCGACGCAGCGGGCGATTACCGGACATCGTGTGGCTCGTAAGCGCGGCACGGCCCCAATACCGTCGTGATGACGATCGCGTTTTGGACGTCCTGCTTGGTTCCCATAAGCGATCTCCTAGCAAAACGACGTCGCGGAAGCGAAGAGGAAGCGATTGGCGCCTTGGCTCGACCGAATTGGCCGACTGCCACGCGGGATACCGAAGAAGCCGCCGGGATTTCCTTCACCGGCTCTGGAGTTTCCGGAACCGGCTCGTCCTGCGCAGGTTCTTGCCGCGCTTGCGGCCCGAATCGCTTCATCGCGTATTGGAACAACAGTACCGCGGCAAAGATCAGGATGTAGATCAGTTCTGTGGGCAAACCATTCATGAATGGCTGCCCTACTTCCTTGGGGTGAGAGGGGGTTCATCTGCGGTGCTGGCGATCTCATCGCGCATGGCCGTATCGGCTTGCAAGTTCTTCATACGGTAATAGTCCATGATGCCCAGATTGCCCTGGCGGAATGCCTCGGCCATGGCGCGCGGCACTTCCGCCTCCGCCTCCACCACCCGCGCCCGCATCTCCTGCTCGAGCGCGACGGCCATTGCGCGGCGCTCCTCGGCCTTGGCCTGGGCGATCTGCTTGTCGGCGTTCGCCTGGTCGATCTGCAGCTTGGCGCCGATATTTTCACCCACGGTCACGTCCGCGACGTCGATCGACAGGATCTCGTAGGCCGTCCCCGCGTCCAGGCCCTTGCTCAGAACATGCTTGGAGATGTGATCCGGACTCTCGAGCACGCTTTTGTGGCTCGCAGCGGCACCGATGGTGCTCACCATGCCTTCGCCGACGCGCGCGACGATCGTCTCCTCGCCGGCGCCCCCCACCAGTCGGTCGATGTTGGTGCGGACCGTGACCAGGCAAACGGCGATGAGCTGGATGCCGTCCTTGGCGACGGCCGCGATTTTCGGCGTCTGGATCACCTTGGGGAGCACCGACATCTGTACCGCCTCCAGCACATTGCGTCCGGCCAGATCGATCGCCGCGGCACGCTTGAAGGGCAGCGGAATGTTGGCCTTGTCGGCCGAGATCATGGCGTTGACGACCCTCACGACGCTGCCGCCTGCAAGAAAGTGGGCTTCCAGATCGTTGATGGAAATCTCGATGCCGGCCTTCACTGCGCTGATCCGCGCCGTGACCACCGTGGTCGGCGGAACCCGACGCAACCGCATGCCGATCAGGGTGAACAATCCCACGTAGGCTCCGGACGCCCATGCCGCGATCCACAGCGGAATGGGCACCAGATACAACAGAAACACCAGCCCAGCCACCACCAGGACGAGCAACCCAAATCCACCCATTAAGCCAGTCGCGATCTCGTTCATTTGTCACTCCTTTTCGTTACGATGTGCGGTACTCGCCGCACGACGATTCGGTTGCCGTCCACACGCGTCACCTCAATGAGCTGACCGGCATCGATTAGCGCGCCGTCGGATACGACATCCACGCGTTCCCCTTCGATCTCGGCAACGCCTGCCAGTCGGAGCGCGGACGACGCCCGTCCTTTCTTTCCCAGCCAGCGCTGGTCGCTGTCCGGCGCCGAACCGTAGTTGTGACCCGCGCCGAGCCCGGTCTCCAGGATCAGCCGTCGCCCAAAAGGCAGGCGCGGCAAAAAGCGCAGGATGACCAGACTCGCCATCAATGCGATCAGCAGAGCAAAAACGACGCGCCCCGGGGCTATGAGTACGACCGCCGAAGTGTCCCCGGCTCCGACCAGGCTCAGGATGAGGCCCGCTACGATGGCGACCATCCCCGCGGCCCCTGCAAAGCCAAAGCCCGGAATGACGAAGATCTCTGCGGCCAGGAGAACGTCCCCGATTCCCGCGAGCAGCAATTCCTCCCAGCCGGCCAGTTGCACCAGCCAGTGACCCCAGAAGAACAGCGCCAGGCTCGCCACTCCCACGCCGCCCGCGATGCCAAAGCCGCCGGTGCGGACCCCGACGATGATCCCGAGCATGCCGATGGTCATGAGCAGGGAACTGACCACCGGATGCGTCAAGAAGCGGACCAGATGCTCCGCCCAGTTGGGCGACACCCGCCGCAACTCCGCGCCGCCAAGTCCCAACTGCTCCAGCGCGCTCTCCATGGTATCGGCGCGGAAGTCGACGAGTTTGTGCTTCAGGGCTTCCGCGGTCGTCAGCGTGAGGAGCTTGCCTTTTTCATTGACACCGAGAATCTCCACATCTGCGTCCACCATCGCCTCCGCAAGGAAGGGCGGCCGCTTGCGGCTCTCGGCGGTGGCGCTGAATTCCTTCCTGACGTAGGACACCGTTTTCTCTTCCACGGGCTTCGCCGCCGTGCCGGGCTGTCCCATTTGCACCGGCGTTGCGGCCCCGATGGTTCCACCGCCGGCCATAACCAGGTTCTCCGCGGACAAGGCTATCAGCGCGCCGGCAGAGATGGCCCGTTTGTTCACGAACGCAATGTTCCGGACCTGAGCATTCAACAGCGCGTCGCGGATCAGCACCGCGGCATCGACTCGTCCGCCGAAGGTATTGATTTCCAGAATGACGGTCGCCGCACCCGCCTCCGTAGCTTCATCGAGGACGCGCTGAACGAAGGGCGCCTGTCCGTGTTCGTTTATGCTTTCTTTCGGCGCCACATACACGACCGGTCGCTTCTCCTGGGCGAGGGGTGAAGCGAACGGCGCAAGGAACCCCAAGATGACAAGAGACAGACTGCCGACCCAGTTCAGAATGCTCCGCGCCACCACGCTCCTGCCGTGCGGAACAAACCTTGGGCACGCATGCACGCTCACATGCTTCCGGTAATATATTTTTGCATAGCCTCAGCTTCTGACCGAATCTCCTCCAGACGCAGGTGCAGCAAGTCGTGGACACTCACCATGCCGACTAATTTCCCGTCCGCCACCACAGGCAAATGCCGTACGTGCCTGGCAACCATAAGCGCTACAACGCCCACCGCACGATCATCGGGTGTGCACGTCAAAACCTTCACAGTCATCAGATCCCGTACGGGCTTGCTCAACAGATCAGGGCCTATCGTTCTTAAACCGCGCACGATGTCGCGCTCGGAAATAATGCCCTCTACCATTCCGCCGTCGCCGCTCACTACCAAGACGCCCGTGCGCTCAAATTCAGGGGATTGCAAAACCTGGGCGATCGCGGCATCCGGTGCGATGTACGAAGTCGTGCGTTTTGGCTGTGCGTCGAGAATGCGCTGAACAGTCACGTTAAACTCCCTTCACCTGGTGCACTTCCCGTCAATCGGCGGCGAGCATGATCAGCCCCGCCGCTGTGCCCAGCCCGGCGGCAGGAACACCGTAACGCTCCCAACGCGATATCGCGTCGCCAGCGACGATCTGCACCGGCACCGTGGTCAGCTCAAGCACCTTGTTGGTGACGGAATCCTCGATCATTCGCGTCAACGAGTTCTTGCGCGCGGTGCTCATCAAGATGTGATCGCACTGCAGACTGCGCGCTCTATCCGCGATTGTTTGCGCCTTGGGTCCGACCTCGACGTGAACGACGTGCGGCACGCCGTGGGACTCCAGCAATGTCCGAATCGGCTTTAGGACCTTCTCCGCCGCTTCGCGGTGAAAGGCTTCGCGGTTCCTCTTGCTTGAGAATTGTGAAATGTATCTGGAGAACGGCGCCTGGACGTTCAGCACGTGGATCTCCAGCGTGGGGTTCTTCAGGAATTCGTTGGCGGCGTGCCGCACCGCATAGTGCGAGTTACGGGAGCCATCGACAGGAACGAGTATTTTCGACATGGCGTTTTCTCCTTCGGGTGAAATGGGATTCGCTTGCTGGGTTTCCCGCTGCTTCGCAAAAAATGCAAGTCGGGCGCTAATTCTGGATTCGAGCCTGCGGTGGTTCCTGCTAAAACCCGCCCACAACACGCCGAACACGATCACCGCAAACGTAAGCGGGACGGTGAACCGATAGGCGGCAAAGGCCTCCGCAAGGTGGGGCTCTTTGGTGATCATCGTCGCCGCGGTCCAGGCGAGGACGCCCGCGCCGAAATACACAATGACGGGAAAGCGTTCCACGAACCCAAGCAGCAGGCTGCTGCCCCAAACGACAATCGGGACGCTGATCAACAGGCCAAGCACAACCAGCACGTAACTGCCCTGCGCCGCACCCGCCACGGCGAGAACGTTGTCGAGGCCCATCACCATGTCGGCAACCACGATGGTCCGCATTGCGCCCCAGAAGCCATTCGCGGCTCCGCTCTTCCCCTCACCGTTCCCGGCTTCCTCGGACAGCAACAGCTTGTAGGCGATCCAGATCAGTAGCGCGCCGCCGACAAACATCAGGCCCGGGATTCGGAGCAGCCAGACCAGGACAATCGTCAACAGGGTGCGCACCGCGATGGCGCCGACCGCGCCCCAGCCAATCGCCTGCCTCTGCAAGTGTTTGGGCAAGTTGCGCGCGGCTAGCGCAATCACGATCGCGTTGTCGCCCGCCAGGACGAGGTCGATGACGATGATCGCGAACAGCGCGGAGAAAAACTCGGTGGAGAAAAGTTCCAATCTTCGGTTCCTCGCAAATTCCGGTTATTCGGGCCGGCGCAACACCGCGATGCGCTCTGCAAGCGGCGGGTGGGTCATGAACAGGCGCTTGATGCCTAGGCCTTGCGCGCCGGCGATGCCGAAGGCGGCCATCTTGTCGGGAAGAGGCGGCTGCCCGGCGGCGAGACCGAGCTTCTCCAGCGCTGCGATCATCTTTTCGCGCCCGGCCAGGCGCGCGCCGCCGGCGTCAGCGCGGAACTCGCGCTGACGGGAGAACCACATAACGATGATCGAGGCGAGTATCCCGAGTACCAGTTCGGCAACGATCACGCTGATCCAGAACGCCGGGCCGTGGCCGCGCTCGTTCCTGAATACGACGCGATCGATGGTGTGGCCGATGACCCGCGACAGGAACAGGACGAAGGTGTTTACAACGCCCTGGATCAGCGCGAGGGTCACCATGTCGCCGTTGGCGATATGGGAGACCTCGTGTGCCAGCACCGCTTCCGCCTCCGCTTTGTCCATCGCCTGCAAAAGGCCGCTGGACACGGCCACCAGTGCGTTGTTCTTGTTCATGCCGGTGGCAAAGGCGTTGACCTCGGGCGCGTCGTAAATCGCCACCTCCGGCATACCGATCCCGGCGGCCTGCGCCTGGCGCTTTACCGTCTCGA
>JANMUI010000097.1:0-1853 GCA_031391405.1 Betaproteobacteria bacterium | reverse complement strand
CATCTGCGCCGCCGTGGTGTGGTGGGTGGCGCGGCATTGCCGTTCGCGATGCTCAATGCGAACAAGACCTCGGTCACCTTGAATCTGAAGACCGAACGCGGCAAGGCACTGCTCATCGACATGGTAAAACGCGCCGATGTCCTGCTCGAGAATTTCGCGCCGGGCGCAATGGATCGATTGGGCCTCGGCTGGGAAACGTTGCGAATCATCAATCCGCGCCTCGTCTATGGATCGGGCACCGGCTTTGGTTTGAGCGGACCCAAGCGCGACTATCCCGCGATGGATCTCACGGTGCAGGCAATGGCGGGCGTGATGAGCGTGACCGGCTTTGCCGATCGCCCGCCGGTGAAGGCCGGCCCGGCGATCTGCGACTTCATCACTGGTGTGCATCTCTATGGCGCGGTCGTGACGGCGCTCTATGAGCGCGAGAAAACCGGGGTCGGTCGACTGGTCGAAGTCTCGATGCAGGAGGCGATCTACTCCTCGCTCAGCTCGAACCTCGGCATGTGGTGGGGCTCGAACGGCAAGGCGCCACCCCGCACCGGCAATCAACATGGGGGCCTTGCCGAAGCCCCGTACAACGTCTATGCGACCAAGGATGGCTACATCGCGATCATCTGTGTCGGCGAGCAGCACTGGAAGTCACTGATCGAGGCGATGGAGCGCCCCGACCTGCGTGATGACCCGCGCTTCGCCAATCTGAAAAAGCGCGTGGAGCATATGGCCGCGGTCGATGAATTGGTCAGCGGCTTTACCGCCCGCTTCGACAAGCAGCCGCTTTTCGATCTGCTGATGAAGCACCGCGTGCCTTGTGCGCCGGTCCGCGATCTCGATGAAGTCGTGAACGACCCGCATCTGCATGCGCGCGGCGCGTTGCTATGGCAGGAGCATCCGGAGCTTGGGCGCATCCCGGTGCAGAGCTCGCCACTACGATTCGCGGGGACCGATCAGATGCCGATCACCCCCAGCCGCAAACTCGGCGCCGATAACAACGCGATCTACGGCGATTGGCTCGGCCTGTCGGCGAACGACATCGCACAGCTCACGAGCGAAGGAGTCATCTGATGCGAGGCAATGTCGTCATCGCCGGCGTCGGCCAAACCGCTTTCGGCAAGGTCCCGGGGCGCACCACCGTGTCGCTCAACATCGAGGCGTGTCGCAACGCGCTTGCCGATGCAGGCGTGGAAAAGGATGCGGTCGATGCGCTGCTGGTGAAGCCACCGACGTCGAACCCGGAGTTCATGTACGGCTCGACCCTCGCCGAAGCGATGGGGCTGCAACCGCGGATCGGTGGCAGTTGGGATCAGGGCGGTGCGGCGAACATCAGCCTCATCTCGTTCGCGGCGATGGCGATCGAACACGGCCAATGCGAGATCGCGATCGTTACGTATGCGGACAATCCTCGCAGCGGCAGCCGCCACGCCTATGAAAAAGCATGGGGTGACGATGCCGCATACGGATGGTTCGGCGTGCCCGCGGGTTATGCGATGCTCGCACGCCGGCATATGGAAGAGTACGGCACCACCGGCGATCAGTTGGGTGAGATTGCGGTCGCGATCCGCAATCACGGTGCCGCCAATCCGAACGCGCAACTGCGATCTCCGCTCACCCTCGAACAATATCGCCAGTCGAAGTGGGTGGTGGATCCGCTCAGGCGCGATGACTGCTGTCTCGTATCGGATGGTGCGGCGGCGGTCGTGCTGATGAGTGCCGCGCGTGCCAAACAAATGGGCATTCGCAAAGCGGTGCCGATTCTGGGCTTCGGTCAAGGCCAGTCATCATGGGAAGTTCCGTTGCGGGCGGATCTCACCAGCACCGCGGCGGAAGTGTCGGGCGCCACCGCGCTACGCATG
>JANMUI010000075.1:0-5281 GCA_031391405.1 Betaproteobacteria bacterium | reverse complement strand
GATGGCATCCCAACTCACCAGCGCAGGGCCACGCGCCACACCGGGCACGAGCCCGCGCCCCCGGAATTCGCGTGGGATCGGTGCATTCGTCATGTCATGCAATCATCGGAAAGTGGATGACTCGCGATGGACCCTTCGGGTCCTTTGCGTCCATTGCGGTTCAATCTGTCCTGGGCCCCGTCGCGTCCATTGCGGTTCAACCGGCCTTTCGTCTCGCTACGAAGCGCCCGCTGATTGCCGTCTCGATCGCCTCCTCCGTCCCGGTCAGCAGCGTGTCGCACTGGATCATGTCGCGCACATACTTTGCCTGCTTGGCCGAGTCGACCACCACCAGCTCGATGCGCGGCGGTTCCACGCCTAACGCCGGATCAGGCGACACCGTTCGGGCGAAGTGGCAAGCCATCGGGCAGGTGTCCGATACGACTTTCGCGCCGGATTTTTCGAGGATGGCGACCAGCCCTTCCTCGCGCGCTGCGTTGCGGATGTTGCGGCTCGTCGTGATCCATAAATCGACGCCATCGGCGACATGCTTGCCTGCGAGCCGCCGGCCATAGTGGCGCATCTCTTCCATCGACGCATGCGGGCAGCCCAGATGCACGATCGTCGGACGGTCGGTCGCCGCCCGCCCGAATCGCTCGTAGACGGCGCGAACGTCGGCGTCACGCGCGACGAGATCCGCGGCACCCCGCACACCGGCAAACGCATCGTCGATGCTCGCAAAGGGCGGCGTAACGCCGGGCACGATGAACATGCTTGCCCCACCCGATGTCGCCAACGCGGCCCCCAATGCATCCAAATCATCGAGGGTCGGGCGACGCGCGAATCCGTCGAACACCGGCACGCCGTCGCCCGCCACCGTGCCGACGTGAAAACCGAGCGCGGAAAAATCCGTCGTGCCCTCGAGCGCGGCTTCGACATGAATACGATGCGTACCGCGCCGTTGATGATCGAGGTGATAACCGAAGCGCGGATAGCGTCCGGTGACCGCCGCATAGATGGCGAAATAACCATCGCGATTCGAGCGCGCGCCTAGCACCGAGTTGCAGAAAATGGTGACCGTCGATTCGATCGACGTCATGTGCGTGTTCCAGGTGGGCCAATGCCCCGCCCAGTAAGGCGTACAAGTCAAGGTGCAGCTTCCACCCATCTTCGCGTGCGCGGATTTGGCGCGTTGTTGCAGGCGGGCGAGCGATTCCGGCGCACCGGTCTGCTGCCAGTTCTCGGTGTCGGCATTGGCCATGTTGACCGACGTCGGTACAGCAACGATCGCGCCCAGTGCAGCGAAATCCTCGACCAGCTCGACATCATGCAGATAGAGCGCCATGCCGGCATGCACATGCGCATAGCCGATCCCGACCATGTCCTCGGCATCGTACGCGCGACCAAGCTTCACGAGACCGTCCATGGCGATCCGCTTCGGTTCGCCATGCGCGCCATCGAGCATTGACTGCTCCAGCGTGGTGAGTCGCATGTCAACCCAACCCGGCTTGCGTGACCGTGAATGCGTTGCGAGGCGGATAGTTCGCCGCGAGCCAAGCCGGCCCGCCATGCGCAATCCAGTTCGCCGCCGCAATCTGGCTGCACGCGCATATCAATTGCAAGTCGGCTTCATCCATCGTGTAGCGCGCCTGCGCCGCCATGATGAGTTGACCGAAGAACTCGCCCTGCCAGAACATCGGCGCGAAGATGGCCGACCCCATACGGGACGTCTTCAGATACTGCCGAAACTCGCCATGCTCGTCGGTGTTGCGCAAGAGCAGCTTTGAGCGATTTTCGTAGACCCAGCCTGGGTGTCCGCCGTCGATCGGTACCAACAGGCGCTCTTGCTCCGGGGGGAAATTCACGCTGCCGACCAGCATGTGCCAAGCCTTGTCGGGCGTCACCATGAATGTGCCTGCGACGAAGAACTGTCGCTCGCCCGGCTTCAATGCACCCGGCCTCTCATGCGCCGCACGATCGCCAAGCAGCGCGTGAATGCGAGTCGCGATCGCGCGCATCGCATCTTCGGGCCCCACCGCAGCGAGCGCGGCGGCACCTGCTGCATCAACGAGCTCGAGGCCTTCCTGCAAAGATTGGACGCTCATGGCCGGCGTCTATTTCTTGTCGCGAAGTTCGGTGATGCGCTTCACCAGCGCACGGCCATCGGTCCCGCTCTTCTCGTTCAGCTTGTACCAGGTGTCGTACACGGCCTCGACATTGCCCGGCGCGAAGACCTTCGAGGTCTCGGCATCCGGCGCCTCATAAAGCGTCATGCCGTTCTTCACCATCGCATCGATGCTCTGCTTGCTGTAGGCCGCATGGCGCGCGAAGTGCTCGTTCTCGATCGCGCGCACTTCGCTCATGACCACCGTCTTCAGATCGGCCGGCAACTTGTCCCAGACACCCTGGTTGATGACGAGCGACCACGGGACGATGGTGCCGATCTTCCAGACGCTCAGGTTCTTTGCCACCGTATGGAAACCGAATCCGTTCGCGGTGCCCACCGAGGTCATGACGATATCGACGATGCCACGCTGCAACGCCGGCACGATTTCTCCGAATGGCACCGGCGTGGGTGCCGCACCCAGCTTCGACATCAATGTCGCCGCTTCGGTGTTATGGACGCGCACCTTCTTGCCTGCGAAATCCGCAACCGAGCGAAGCGGCACGCGAGAGATGATGCACTGGTCTTCGAACACGCCGGTCATGATCTGCTGCGCCTTGTACTTGTCGCGCCAGATCTTTGCCATCTCCTCGCGGAGCAGTGGATCGAGCATCTTCTGATACTGCGCGACATCGGTGAGAAGCCCCGGCAGATGGCCGAAATTAATATAGGGTGCCTCGGCACTCAGCCATGGGCTCACCGCGAACGAGGCATCCAGGCGACCGTCGCGGACCGCACCGGGCTGCTCGGCGCCGGCAACGAGGGTGTCATAGAGCTCCAGCTTCAAGCGCCCTTGCGTGGCTTTCTCGATGCGCGCCGGCACATCCTTCAAGGTCGAAAGGTAGCTCGATCCGTTGGCATTCACGAAGCCCACGGTCCATTTGATACCCTGTGCACCGGCTGGTACTGCGAATACCAGCGTCACCGCAAATGCGAAGCCGAGCACGAGCAGACGGGCATTGATCCTCATTTCGACCTCTCCAGGCATGGGTTCGACACAAAGGGTGCTACAGATGGCATTGGCAGGTCAAGCGAACTCGAAAGCAGGCGCGATCGGCCAGACGTGGCCACGCGTGGTGGAAGCCATCATCGCAGGCTGCGGGACCCTCGCGCTCGCGGCGGCCGTCGCGATGCTCCTTGCCACGGTGTACGACGTCGGTGCCCGATACTTTTTCAATAGCCCGACCGTCTGGGCCACCGAGATCAGTACCTATCTGCTGATCGCGCTGGTCTTCCTTGGCGCAGGCAGTGCACAGCTTGCGAATGCCAATGTGCGCGTGGACGTTCTGCTCGCGAGCCTTTCTCCGCCGGCGCGCGCGACGCTCGAAGCGATCGGCGCATGGATCGCTTTCATCACGATCGCCCTCATGGCGTGGCAGGCGGTACTTCAGGTCGGCAACGACTGGAAGAACGGCGCGCGCGTTTTCAGTCTTCTGCTCACACCGTCCTGGCTACCCAAAACGCCCATCGCAATCGGGCTCGTGGTGCTGGTGCTCGCCATGCTTCTCGAGATGACCCGCTTAGGCATCACGCACGCGCAGGGAGTCGCACCTTGGACCATTGCCGCGTTTGTGGTCGCAGTGCTCATCGCCTTTGGCGCGAATCCACCTAACCTGCCAGGCACTGCATTCGACATGGGGAGCGCGCTCGTCCTGATCGCGGTGTGGCTGTGCGCCGGCCTTGTTCACGGATGGCGCGTTGCCGGATGGGTGATCGCCTTTACGGCGGGCGCCGCCCTCGCCCTCCTTGGCGCGCGCGATGCGGGATTCGGCGTTCTTTGCATGCTGCTCGGTGTCGCGATCGTGCTGTATCTGGCCATCGGCGTTCGCATCGCGTTCGCCATGGCGTTTGTGGGACTGCTCGCGGTCTACTTCCTGCTGCCACGGCCATTTCCCCTAACGCTTGCCGATCGCACATGGTCGGCGGTCAACAGCTTCGCCTTGACCGCCGTGCCGCTCTTCGTGCTCATGGGCGCGGTGCTGGTGCGAAGCGGGCTCTCCGACCAGCTCTTCACCTTGATGGCCCGGCTGCTATCGCGATTCCCAGGCGGACTCGCCCATGCCGGCACGGCGGGCTGCGCGGTATTCGCTGCGGTATCCGGTTCGAGTGTCGCCACCGCCGCAACGATTGGTACGGTCGCCTGCCCGGAGATGATTCGTCGCGGCTACAGCGAGCGCCTCACCTACGGATCGATCGCGGCGGGTGGAACGTTGGGGATTCTCATCCCGCCCAGTGTCCCGATGATCATCTACGGCACGACAGTCGGCGTTCCGGTCGCAACCCTGTTCATCGCCGGCATCATCCCAGGCGTCTTGATGATGCTGCTCTTCATGGCGGTGATCCTGGTGTGGGCGATCCTCGCGCCCGACGCCGCGCCGCGTGAATCCAGTGCACGTCGTGAACCACTCTCGCGGGCCGCCGTCCTCGATGTGGTCATGGTCGCGCTGCTGGTCGCGCTCACCATTCTCTCGCTCTATCTTGGCGTTGCCACGCCCTCTGAAACGGCCGCTGTCGGGGCGTTCCTCGCGCTCGTGTTGAGCGCATTGCGCGGGCGCCTCTCGATAGCGCTGGTGCGGAGCGCGTTCGAGGAGACGGTCACGGTCACCTCGTTCATCTTTCTCATCATCGTGGGCGCGAACCTGGTGACCTTTGGCTTCGATTACCTGAAGCTCTCGCAGTTGCTGATGAGCGCAGCGACCGGCGCCACGGTCGACCGTTGGGCGATCTTCTTGATCGTCGTCCTGGTCTATATCGTGCTCGGGATGTTTCTCGATTCGATCTCGATGCTGGTGCTGACGCTTCCGGTGGTATTTCCACTCATGAAGCAGCTCGGCTTCGATCCGGTGTGGTTCGGGATCATCCTTGTCATCATGGCCGAGATCGGCCTGATCACACCACCGGTGGGAATGAATCTGTTCGTTCTGCAGGGCATCGGTCGGGGCGTATCGCTTCGCACGATTGCGATCGGTGCGCTGCCGTTTCTATTGGCGATGCTGGTTACCGTGTTGTTGCTCTGCATCGAGCCGGATATCGCGCTGTGGCTGACGCGGGCGATGGGTTAAGGCATCAAGCGTCGGGTTGAACCGCAGAGGACACAGGGGACGCGGTGGTCTTGTTGAAACACCGCGGGAATCGCGC
>JANMUI010000026.1:0-2095 GCA_031391405.1 Betaproteobacteria bacterium | reverse complement strand
CCCCCATGTCGGCCCCGGCCAGCCCGACCCGGGTGAACAGAAACGCCACTTTTGCCCGCGCGGTCCCCAGCCGAAGGTCCGCCGCCATGGCCAGAATGGCCCCCGCCCCCATGCAGATGCCATCAACCGCCGCCACGACCGGCTGCGGGCAGGCGCGCATCGCCTTGACCAGGTCGCCGGTCATGCGCGTGAACGCCAGCAGCCCGCCCATGTCGCCGGCTTCCTGCATCTTCACCAGCGGCCCGATGATCTCGTGCACGTCGCCGCCTGAGCAGAAGTTTCCGCCTGCGCCGGTGATGACCACGGTCTTCACCTGCTCCGCGTACTTGAGATCGCAGAAGGTATCGCGCAGCTCCGCGTACGACTCGATGGTCAACGGGTTCTTGCGCTCGGGACGATTGAGCGTGATCGTCGCCACTTTGCCGTTCAGCGCCCAGGCGAAATGGCGAGCTTTGAATTGCGCGAAATCGACGCGCGGCGGATAAAAGCGGGCGGAGGTGGTCATGGGGATTCCTTCTGAGTGACGCCTTCATTCTAGTTGAGCGTCGCGTTCGTTGAGTCGCGGAGATCGCTCGCGATCCTCGCGCGCACCCCCAATGTCCGCCGATTCTGGTACAACATCGCCATTCAGCGTATGGAGGTCACCATGGCAATTTCCGAGCAGGCGCAGGCGGGGCAACACGAGGCGTTCGTCGTCGGCGGTGTGCGTTTGCCGCGGCCATTTCGAATTCGTCGTCTCGGCCACTTCGGCATCAATGTCATGGACCCGGAAGTGTCGCGTGACTTCTATTGCAGGCAGCTCGGCTTTCGAATCTCTGATCCGCTCGATTTCGCCGGGCGCGTTCCGGAAGAGCGCGCGAAGTCCCTCGGGTCCAGTGTCGGATACTTCGCCCGCCACGGCACGGATCATCATTCATTCGTGTTTTTTCCGCGCCGTTACTACGAAGCGATGATCGGCGTGAAGGGCCAGAACGAGAACACCTTGAATCAGATCACATGGCAAGTGGGAAGCCTGCGCGAGGTGACCGACGGCCACGACTGGTTCAAGCGCCAGGGCAAACCGATCCGTCGTGCGGGCCGCGATCTGCCCGGATCCAATTGGCATTTCTATCCACCCGATCCGGATGGCCACACCAACGAGTTGTACTACGGCATCGAACAGGTCGGCTGGGATGGTCTCTCCAAGCCGCAGTCGATGTACAAGGTGAAGTACATGGAACCACCGGCGCTACCGCACCCATCCGAGTATTCGGAAGTGCAAGGGGCGGTGGCCGAGGGGATCGACGTGCGTACCGGCTGGCGCGCCGAGGAAATCGATGAAAAGTATGACGTCGGCGGTGTGTTGCTGGCGCGCCCGTTCAAGGTCGTTCGCGTGGGTCCGGTGCGCCTCTTCGTCAAGGATATGGATCGCGTTACCGCGTTCTATCGGGATGACCTGGGTCTCACGGTTACCGAGGAGGTCGAATACCACGGACATCGGGCGGTGTTCCTGCGGGCGAACACCGAACACCATTCGATTGCGCTCTATCCGATTGCACTGCGCGCCGAGCTTGGTCTCAATCCGGGCTCTACGCTCTTTTCATTCGGGATGCAGGTTGCCGACTACGCGCAGTTGCATGCGTCGATCGGCTACCTGCGCGAACAAGGGGTCACGATCAAGCACCTTCCACCCGAGCTTTTCCCGGGCATTGACTACTGCGCGTTCGCTATCGACCCGGACGGACATGCGATCCAGTTGTACTACTACATGGAGCAGGTGGGGTGGGATGGACGCCCGCGCCCGGCCAGTGCGCGGCCGAAGATCGACAATGCGAACTGGCCAGCGAACGTCGCGGCAGCCAGTGACACATTCCAAGGTGAGGTCTATCTCGGGCCGTTCGGCTGAATGGCGTCGTTCGCGCGTCGCATCGCGAATCCTGGACATGAGTAGTTGTTCCGCTACGCTGTGACCAGCGCGCCGATTCGAACGCGCCGCCCCTATTCATCCTTCTCCCTTCACCCTACACCCATCACACTTCACCCTTCACCCGAACGAACCAAAGAGTGAGCAAAACCGCACCTATCCCGAACTGCAAGAGCATCTCAAGTCGTTGAA
>JANMUI010000017.1:0-5795 GCA_031391405.1 Betaproteobacteria bacterium | reverse complement strand
CCCTTTTTCGAGAACGGTCAATCTATCGCCGTACGGGCGAATCGTCAATCGCCACTCAATAGGCGTCTTGGCATAGGGATTGTATTCGGCTGCGGGGACTGCTTGGCCGATGCATCGGCGGAATTCGACGCAGCCTGAACGCTGGGGCGAGCAACGGCCGAGCCGGGCCCTCGGCCCGGAGGCAGAACCGGACTTCGCTGGACCATCAAGCCGCTTGGAAGAGATCGAACCGGTGCGCCGGCGCGCGGCGGTGCCCGAAGAGGACGGAAGACAGGGCCCCTCCCCCGTCTGGGCAGGCCCAGATGGGCGAGAATTCGGGCAATCACGGGCGGGTCTTCGATTGCGGCGATGATCTTGAGGGTGCCGCCGCAGTGGGTGCAGCGTTCGATGTCGATGTCGAACACCCGTTTGCAGCCTGGCCTAACTCATACGTGCCTGCGCACCCTGCAGGTGCGCGTGATCGCACGAGTCTTCGGGAAATACCGATACAGAAGCGGCTGTGTGATGCCGAGCCGGCGCGAAAGCTCGCGGGTCTGGCCGCCGAACCCGACATCGGAGAAATAACGAATCGCTTCGTCGAGGATCAGGCGTTCGCGCGCTTCGGGTGCGAGTCGTGCGCGCCCCGGTCTTGCCGATGCACCGGCGGATGGGGTCCGGCGCTTGGGCGTTCCGCGTGTACCGGCCATGATTACGCGGCTTTGGGTGCAACGAAGAGGGCGCCCCGGGCGAATGCGGCAATCGAACGGAGCAGAACGATGACGACGACGAGCGTCGCGAGGCCCCAGGTCAGCCATCCGAGCGCGACAGCGGTTTGCCCCGGATTGAGCTTCGCGAATGCGAGGCCCGCTGCTGCGAGGGCGTCCAGAGGGAAGGTCATCGCCCACCATGTCGGCGTAAAGGGCCATCGGCCAGCGTGTCGTGAGGCCACCAACAATCCCGCGCACAGGATGAGATCGAAGGTGTAGAGCGCGTCGAGCAGGTAGTGGCCGGGAATGCTCCATAACGCGGGGACGAGCGCGCAGACCAACGCGGGCGGCACCAGGAGCACAAAGGATAGGGGGCGCATACCGCCCGGCAGTGGCGGTCCGATGATCGTTCGCTGGAACGCCATGACCCAGATAAGCGGCGTGGCGACGAGGCTCACGCCGAACAGGAAACGCGCCGATTCGATCTCGCCGACGGCAAGGCCGCCCGCCGCCATCGGCATCGGACCGATCATCATGATCATCCAGCCGGTGTTCACTTGCGCCGGCTCGATCCCACCTTCGAGCCATCGACCCAGGCTGAATACTTGCATGCCCACCATCGCGAGCACGGCGACCCACCAGAGCGTCTTGGCGAGCGGCACAGCATAGGGGGCGAGACATCCGGCGACCAGCGCCAGTGCGATCGGAATACTGCCGAAGAAACCGAGTTGACCGGGATGATCGATCTCCGCTTTGACGGCGTCGCGATGACAGAGCGCCTTGAGCCCATAGGTCACCAACAGTCCAACGAGCAGCAGCATCGCCAACACGGCCCATAGCTCGCCGATCAAGGCTGGGACACCGAGTCCTTCATGCGCCTGACGCGACACCAGCGCGAGGCCGCCGACCCCCATCACCGCCCCAAAGGCGCCGACCGGTACAAAGCGCACCGATTGAGTCATTGCCGCAATCGCCCGTTATCGCCTGTCGGCGGGCTTGCGGCGTTTGGATGCTGGGCGCCCGTGTGCGCCGCCCGTTTGATCGACATACCAGTCGTAGATCTGGCCGCCGGTCCACATACACACCCCCGGCTTGGACAGGATGTGCTGGTACAACTTTTCGAGATAGCCGATGCGATGCGGCGCGCCGGAGAGATACGCGTGGGTGGAGATCGCCATTACCCGTCGTATCGAGGCGCCTTCGTCATACAAGCGATCGAACTGGTCCATGCCGCGCTTCAACCATTCTTCGGAGGAGTGATGCTGCAGGGCAAAGAGATTGATGTCGTTCGTCTCGACCGTGTAAGGCACCGAGACAACCGAGCCGGTGCTGGTGCGAATGCGGGTGGGTTGATCATCGAGCACCCAGTCGGCCACATATTCAATGCCTTCTTCGGCGAGCAGATCGATCGTATCCGCCGTTTCGGTGAGGCCGGGGCTTTCCCAACCGCGCGGCCCCTTGCCGGTGAACCGCTTGATCGCACTCACCGTGTCGCGAATTGCCTGCCGCTGATCCGCAACATGGTGCATAGGGCCTTGCACGAATCCGTGGCCCATGAATTCCCATCCGGCTTTCTTCGCGGCATTGGCAATCCGCGGATACTTGCTGATGACCGCGCCGTTGACGGCGAAAGTCGGCGTGATGTGGAACTTCTCCATGCACTCGAGCAGCCGCCAGAAGCCCACCCGCATGCCGTATTCATGCCAGGCCCAGTTCGGCAGATCAGGCAGCAACGGCTGTCCCATCGGCGGCGGCAGGACGGTGCGGGGCATGGCCCGCTCGATCGACCAGTGCTCGACATTGACGATGGTCCACACCGCGATGCGCGCCTGATCGGGAAGGGTGAGGGGCGCACGATCAACGATCGCCGAATACGGGAGGCGATCGCTAAGAAGGGGGACGCTCTTGCGGCGGGTTGCCATAATTTGCTCTCTCAACACCACAAGCACTACAACGACTCGACGGCACGGCGGGGCACGACGCTGCAATTCGATGGGACGTCGTCGTTACGCACGCACCCGTTCATGACCATTGCGAATTGGTTCGGTCCGTCGTGCCGTCGTGGTTGCCCGTCGATCGAACTGAGCTTTACGCAACTGCGTAACGACGCTCAGCCCCCTCATCCCTAACCCTTCTCCCACGGGGCGAGAAGGGAACGTTGTGCGGATAGGGATGTCCCCCATATCCGTAATTCTGGGTACGCGCTAAATCCCAAGGTAAAGCTTCTTGATGGTCTCGTTGTTGCGCAGCTCATCACGCGACTTTCCTTCGAATTCAATATGGCCATGCACGATCACATAGCCACGATCGGCGATCTTGATCGCCTGATTGAAGTTCTGCTCGGCCATGAGGACGGTGAGGTGGTAGCGCTCTTTCAGCTCGGCGATCTTCTCGATCGTACGCGACACGAATATCGGCGCGAGTCCCACCGAGGGTTCGTCGATCAGCAAGATTTTTGGCGCCGTCATGACCGCGCGGGCCAACGCGAGCATCTGCTGCTCACCGCCCGACATGCTGCCCGCCAGTTGCGTGCGACGTTCTTTCAGACGCGGAAACGCGACGAACGCAAAATCGAGGTTCGCCGCGATCATTGAACGCGCCGCGGGGCGATATGCCCCGAGCAGCAGATTCTCTTCAACGGTGAGCTTGGGGAAAAGACGCCTGCCTTCGGGGACCAGGGCGATGCCAAGATTGACGATCGCTTCGGTCTCGTAGTGCGACAGATCGTGATCCTTGCCATCGATCGTGGCGATGACCCGGCCCGCGGTCGGCCGCACCAGGCCCATGATGCTTTTGATCAGCGTGCTCTTGCCGTTGCCGTTGGTGCCGAGCAGGGTGACGGTCTCGCCATCCTCCACGTGTATCGACACTTTGTCGAGCACGCGCACAGCCCCATAGCCGGCGTCGACGGCTTCGACCCGCAGGCCGTACTTGCCGGTCCCGTTATTCGCCAAGGTACGCCTTCTCCACGAGCGGGTTTTTCATGACCGATTGCGGATCGCCCTCGGCGATTTTCTTGCCGGCGTCGAGCACGACGACCCGCTCGGAAAACTTCACGACCGCGCGCATGATGTGCTCGATCATGATGACCGCAATATTGCGCTCCTTCATCTTGAGGAGGAGCCCGATGATGTCATCGATCTCGCTGCTCGAAAGGCCGGCCATCGCCTCGTCCGAGATCAGCAGCTTCGGCTTGGCCGCGATCGCGCGCGCCAGCTCGAGCTTGCGCATATCGACCTGGGTGAGGCCGCCCGACCTCACGTCGGCTTTATCGGCAAGTCCGATCTCGGCGAGGATACTCATTGCTTCGCTGTGAACATCTGCCGACCTTCGCCGCGAAGTCGACCCTGCGGGGGCCGCGTAAATTAGTGGCACACACAGATTTTCGACGACGCTCATGCTCGCGAATGGCTTGGGAATCTGGAAGCTGCGCGCCAAGCCCCGCCGGATCCGCTGATGCGCCGCGAGGTTCGAGATGTCGTGGCCATCGAAGCCCACCGTCCCTTCTTCTGCAGTCAGTACGCCGGTGATGCAGTTCACGAGCGTGCTCTTGCCCGATCCGTTGGGGCCGATGAGTCCGAGGCGCTCGCCGGTCGCAAGGGTGAGATCGATACCATCCAGGGCGGTGAAGCCACCGAACCGCTTGGTAATGCCTTTGACATCGAGCAGCGCGTTCGCCATGGGTGCCTTATCGATTGCGTGCGCGCTGCACCCAGCCCATGATGCCGTTCGGGGCGAGTGTGACGAAGAACACGAGCAACAGACCAGTGAAGAGGAGCCCCCAGGCGGACGAAACGGTCACTTGAATCACCTGTTGCATGGTTGCCAGCAATACTGCGCCGATCAGCGGACCCAGCCAAGTGGTCATGCCGCCAATCACGGGCATTGCAATGCTGTTGACTGCCAGCGCCAGATCGAAGACCGAGCTTGGCTCCACATACGATACGAAGTAGGGGAATGTCGACCCGGCGGTCCCCATCAGTGCGCCACTGATCGCGGTGGAAAACAACTTCAGTTGCAAGGTCGGCACCCCCGAACACTCGGCAGCGAGTTCGTCGTCACGAATGGCTGCCAAGCCGCGGCCCATATTGGACCGTTCAATGAAGCGCGCAACGATGATCGAAATCCCCGCGAGCACGGCGGTCAGCGCGTACAGCCAATGAATATAGCGGGGCAGTCCGAATGGTATGTCGCGCGGCTGGATCACGTAGCTCCCGCGCGCCCCGCCGACATACTCCCAATTCACCACGAAAGTAAATAGCATCACCGCCAGCGCGAGCGTGGCAATGGAAAAGAAAACACCGCGCAAGCGCATCGTCAGATAGCCAAGCGCATAGCCCGCGATTCCGGCAGCGAGGGTTGCCACGCAAACCGATACCAGGATCGGTGCACCCAACTTGTAGCAAACGACCGTCGAATAAGCGCCGATGGCGAAAAATCCGGCGATCCCGAAATTCACATAGCCGGTATAGCCTCCGAGGATGTTCCAGGCGGTGGCCAGGATGATGAACATCAGGACCCGATAGCCGGCGGAAAAGAAATAGTCGTTCTGAATGGTGAACGTCAATGCGATCAACGCGACCGTGACGACCATCGTGACCACGGCGAACGCCGGATTGCTCATTTTTTTCATGTGCGCTAGCGCCCCAGCAGCCCAGAGGGCTTGAATGTCAGCGCAAGGAGCAGCAGACCGAACGAAACCGCCGGCGCCCACGACGGGCCGGCATAGGTCGAGGTGAACGACTCGGCGATGCCCAGAATAAATGCGCCAAGCAGTGCACCGTAGATCGAGCCCATACCGCCCAGCACGGTCACCGCGAATACCAGGCCAATGAATTCACGCCCAAGGGACGGTTGCACCGGCAGGATCACGACGAGGAACGCCCCCGCCACACCAGCCGTAGCGATCGAGATCGCGAACGCGACCTCCTTGATGCGCACCGGATTCACGCCCATCAGCCGCAACGCCTGCTGGTCTTGCGCGACCGCGAGCACGGCGCGTCCGAAGAAGGTCTTCTTCATGAAGATGTGGAGCCCCATCACCATCACGACCGATATCAGGAACGGGACGACCAGCCGCATCGGGAAGTCGATCTCTCCCCATCGCCA
>JANMUI010000001.1:0-2450 GCA_031391405.1 Betaproteobacteria bacterium | reverse complement strand
AGCCGCTGCGCCTCGCCACCGGATAGCGTTGGAACAGGTTGGCCGAGCCGGAGGTAGTCAAGGCCCACATCAGAGAGCGGCTGCAACGCCACCATCACTTGCGGCTGTTCGCGAAAGAATTCGATTGCCTGAGTGACGGTCATCTCGAGAACATCGGCGATGCTGCGGCCCTCGATCGTCACTTCCAAAGTTTCAGCGCGATAACGCTTGCCGTCGCAATCAGGGCAGCGGAGATACACGTCGGACAAGAACTGCATCTCGACATGCTCGAAGCCATTACCGCTGCAGGTCGGGCAGCGGCCATTGCCCGAGTTGAAGCTGAAGGTGCCGGTGGTGTAGCCACGTTCTCTCGCCACCCCGGTCTTCGCGAATAACGCACGGATCGTATCGAACGCGCCGACATAGCTCGATGGATTGGAGCGCGTCGTGCGCCCGATCGGCGATTGATCGACCATCACGACTTCCGTGATATTGGCGGCACCTTCGATGGCGCGATGCGCGCCTGCGGCCTCCGTGGGCCGGCCCTTGAGCTTCAGCAGCGCGCGGTAGAGAACATCCTGGATCAGCGATGATTTCCCGGAGCCCGACACGCCGGTCACGCAGACGAGCCGCTGCAATGGAATGCTGACGTCGATCGCCTTCAGATTATGTTCGGCGGCACCGAGCACGGTCAGTCGGGCGTGCTTCGGCGGGATCGGCAATCGGCCAAGCTCTGCATTCGCACGCCTCTTGCCAAGGAGATACTGCGTCGTCAACGTATCGGCCGCGGGCAATGCGTCCGGCGTGCCGAAGAAGACGATATTGCCGCCGCGTTCGCCGGGGCCGGGCCCCATGTCGAGCAGCCGGTCCGCTGCGAACATCACTTGCGGATCATGCTCGACCACCAGCAGTGAATTGCCCGCGTCACGCAAACGCTTCATGACTTCGATGATGCGGGTCATGTCGCGCGGATGCAGTCCGATTGACGGTTCATCGAGCACGAACAGGGTATTGACGAGCGAGGTGCCGAGCGCGGTGGTGAGGTTGATACGCTGGACTTCACCGCCTGAGAGCGTGCGTGACTGCCGGTCGAGCGTGAGATAGCCAAGTCCGACTTCGGTGAGGTAGCGAAGGCGCGTGCGGATCTCGGTGAGCACGAGATCCGTCGCTTCATCGGTGGTGGAAAGCGCCAGCCGATCGACAAACGCGCGCACGCGATCGATCGGCAGCAAGGTCATGTCATGCAGCGTGAGGCCGGGCAGGGCATCGCGTTGTGCGTCTGTCCATTCGGCGCCATTCGGTCGAAAGCGTCCAGCACCGCCGAGCGCATGATCCGCACCGTCACGATTACCGACCCGCCACAGCAAGGATTCGAGCTTCAGCCGCGCGCCGGCGCATGTTGCGCATTCCGAATAGGCGCGGTATCGCGACAGCAGAACCCGGATATGCATCTTGTACGCCTTCGACTCGAGCCAGACGAAGAAGTGCTTGATGCCATACCACTGGCGCGACCATTTGCCGGTCCATGCCCGTTCGCCGTTGATGACCCACTGCCTGTGATCGCCGGCGAGCTCTGACCACGGCGTGTCGAGCGGAACGCCGTCGCGCGCGGCGAATTTCTCCATATCGCGCTGGCATTCCTTGAAGCTTTGCGTCTGCCATGGCTTGACGGCGCCACTGCGCAAGGTCTTCGATTCGTCGGGAATGACGAGGCCATAGTCGACCCCGATGATCCGCCCGAATCCCTTGCATGCTTCACACGCACCGATCGGCGAATTGAAGGAAAAGGCGCTTTGGATCGGATCGCGATAGTGCAGATCGCAATCGGCGCAATGCAGATCGGTCGAGAAGCGCCAGACCGGCGCATTGGCCGGCGCAGCCCCTTCCTCGGGCAGCACCGTGACAGTCACACGGCCCTGGCCAATCTTGAGCGCGGCTTCGAGTGCATCGGTCACCCGCGCGCGCTCGACCCCGCTGAACCGGAAGCGATCCTGCACGACTTCCAGCAACGTCTTCGACTCGCTATGCAGCCGCGTATAGCCCTGGCGCTCGAGTAGTTCCTTTACCTCACTAAGAGAAAAGTTCTTCGGGACCGGTACCGGAAACGTCAGGACCAGGCGCGGATCCGCAATTGCTTGCGAGCGTCGCGCGATCTCCTCAACCATCGCATCGACCGAATCACGCCGCACCGGCTGGGCGCAACGCTTGCAAAACAGATGCGCCGCGCGTGCATACAGGAGCTTCAGATGATCGGTGAGCTCGGTCATCGTCCCGACGGTGGAGCGCGAGGTGCGCACCGGGTTGGTCTGGTCGATTGCGATGGCGGGCGGGATGCCCTCGATGCGATCGACTTGCGGCTTGTCCATGCGCTCGAGAAACTGGCGTGCGTAGGGTGAGAACGTTTCGACGTAACGGCGCTGGCCTTCCGCATATAACGTGTCGAAGACGAGCGAGCTCTTGCCCGAGCCCGA
>JANMUI010001045.1:0-8187 GCA_031391405.1 Betaproteobacteria bacterium | reverse complement strand
CCAGTCGGCCAATGCGGTGGTCTTCGTAACGATCGCGCCGAAATCACCGCTGTCGTAGACCGGGCCGTTCGGCGCTTTATATGGCATCGCGCTGGCGGGAATCAGATTGCGCCTGCGCAGCTCGATCGGGTCGATGCCCATCTTGCTCGCGGCCAGGTCGATCAGGCGCTCGATCACAAGGATCGCTTCCGGCCGGCCGGCGCCACGATACGGCCCAAGCGGTGCGGTATTGCAAAGCACCATCTTCACATTCACATGGATCGCCGGAATGATGTACACCGACGACAGGCAGTTCTTCGTATTGTTGGTGGCGAACGTGGCACCGAATGTCGAGATGTACGCACCCATGCCAACCAGGTTGCGCGCCCGCAGGCCGAGGAACTTGCCGTTCGCATCGAGCGCGAGCTCGGCTTCGAGCACACCGTCGCGCCCGGCGGTGTCGGAAAGGAAGCTGTCGATGCGCGAATTGCGCCACTTGACCGGCCGATTGATGGTGCGCGCGGCAATAAGAATCGAGACGTATTCCGGATAGGGGTGCGTCTTCATCCCGAATCCGCCGCCTACATCGTGGGTGAGAACGCGCAGATTCTGCGGTGGGATCTTGAGCACATGCGTGGCCAGGATGTTGCGAACGATCGCAACGCCTTGCGTGCTGGCGGTAAGCGTGTAGCGCGCGGTCCCGCTGTCCCACTGCGCAAGCCCGCCGCGCGGTTCCATGGTGGCGGGCGCCAGGCGCGTGTCGAGCAGTTTCACCGAAACCGTGTGCTTGGCAGAAGCAAACGCCGCATCGACCGCGGCCGCATCGCCATCGATCCATTCGAGCGCGACGTTATTCGGCGCACCCTCCCACAGGACCGGTGCCCCTGGCAGAACGGCGCGCGCCGGGTCGACTACGGCAGGAAGCGTGTCGTAATCGATCGCCACATGTTCTGCAGCATCGAGCGCTTGTGCTTCCGTCTCGGCAACGACGCACGCGACCGGCTCGCCCACATAGCGGACGCGATCGACCGCGAGCGGCGGCATGGCCGCGACGAACATCGGCTTGCCATCGCGCCCATTCATGGTCGCAAGAGGCGGAATCGATTGCACGCCCGCCGCGGACAATTCCTTGGCGGTCAATATCGCAAGTACACCGGGCATTGCCTTTGCCGCGGCCGTATCCACGCGCTGAATCCGCGCATGCCCGACGCTCGCCCGAACAAAGACAGCGTGCGCCTGATCAGGCAGATTCACATCGTCGGTATAGCGGCCGCGTCCAGTGAGGAGTGGCGCGTCTTCGCTGCGAAGGACGCCGTGGTCGCTGCCGAAGCGAAGGGGTTGTGTGGTCATTGAGAAGTCCAAAAATAAAGAATGGGATCCAATGTGAAGCGGGCGACCTACGCTTCCCGCGTCGCCTCCAGATGCCGCAACTTTGGCGCCACCTGTTCCATGAACAGCCGTAACGAGCGTGCGCGCTTCTTGCGTGTCGCCCACGCCTTGCCGGTCACGAGGAGCAATGTTCCGAACCCCCCCGATTCCTCGTAGATTGTGGCGAGGCGCTTGCCGATCGTATCGGGCTCACCGAAGAGGTAGAAACCGCAGTCGACCAACTGGTCATAGTTGACCGTCTCCCATGGATAGGGGAGACCAAAGGCGCCCATGAGGTATTTCAACAGCCCGCGCTTCCTCTGGAACTCCATTTCAAACGACACCGCCTCTCTTAGATCTTCAATTGCTTCGGCTCTCGAGTCGGCGAGGTAGATGAATCGCGCGTTGGCGATGTTCTTCAACGGGTGCCGATGTCTTGCGGATTTTGCGTAGCGCAGATACTTGTCGGTCTTTCTCTTGAGGATCTGCGGTGGCTCGTGCGCCGATATGAGCGTGTAGCCGCGCTCGGCGGCGAGCTGGATCATCGATTCGGTTTCGCTTGCGGTGGCCATCGGCATGGGCTGGCTGAGCGGTCGGGGCGTCGCGACGATGCCCTTGCCTTGCCAGTGCTTGCCATTCCAGTCGAACGGCTCGTCGGTGTTCCAGCACTTGAGAATGAGATCGAGCGATTCGACGAGGCGCTCATGCCGGTCCTCGTAGGTCAGCCCGCGTTCTTCTGAGAAGAGTGGACTATGGAAGCCCGACCCGAAGCCGAAGAAAAATCGGTTGTTGCCGATCACATGGTCGGTCGTGGCCGCGCGGATCGCGACATCGACCGGATGCCACAGGTGGATGACCGTCACCGCCGCGCCCATTCGAATCTGCTTCGTGAGCCCGGCCGCCTTGCACATCAGGAGCTCGGGCACGGGGAGGGTGTCCACCTTGTTGATGTAGACAGGCTCGCCGTGATGCTCGCTGATATAGCAGTCCCGCATGCCGAGCTGGTCAGCGAGAACGATCTCCTGAAGGTCTTCTTCGAACGTTTCCGCGGCCGATGTGTGCGGCCGAAAGCCGTTCGACCAGATACCGAATTCCATGCTTGCTCCAACGATGGTGTGATGTCGAACCCGAAGGATACAATGTTCCGTATGGCCAACCCCGCTAGGCCAACCAACCATCAGGGAGTGCAGGCATGAGCACCGCACAGCGACACATCACGACGATCGAGGACCTCGAGGCGCTGTACGGGGAGCCGATGGGCGCCTCGCTCACCAAAGAGGTCGATTACATTACCGACCAGTATCGAGTGTTCATCGAGAAAGCCCCGTTCGTCGTGGTGGCGACGGTCGGACCGGAGGGGCTCGATTGCTCCCCGCGCGGCGATCCGGTAGGGTTTATCCGGGTGCTCGATCGCACGCGGGTATTGATCCCAGATCGGCGGGGCAACAATCGGATGGACTCGATGCGCAACATCGTGCGTGATCCCCGCGTTTCGCTACTTTTTCTGATCCCAGGCGTCAACGAAACGCTACGGATCAACGGGCGTGCGCGCATCATCGTCGACGACGAGCTTGCCCGTACGTTCACCGTCAACGAGAAGGTGCCGCAGACGCTCCTCGAAGTGACGGTAGACCGCGTCTATTACCAATGCCCGAAGGCGTTGATCCGCTCGAAACTATGGAGTATTGACGCCCAGGTGCCGCGATCGGCCTTGCCAACAGGAGGCGAAATTCTGCAAGCAATCACGAAGAACGCGATCAACGCCGCCGAGTACGACCAAGCGTATCCGGAGCGGATCAAGCAGACGATTTATTAGGTCGCCGACTCTCGGCGTGACACCCCGTAGAGGATCGCGACCCTGGCGAGGACCTCAGCATCAGAAGACGTTCTTGATTGCCTTCCCGTCGGCGGTCCGATAGGTGATGAAGTCATTGAAGTCGATGGTGGCGACGCGATAGATCTTGCGGATTTCGGCCAGAACGACCAGCGAAGCGTCGTTTCGTCTGAACAACGCGACAAGGGGACCAGTGTCAAGGAGCGCGCTTGCCACGCATGGCTCGCTTGAGATGCGCCGAATGGCGTTGCGCGACGTCGGTGCGCTTGCCGGCGTCGATGCCGATTACCCCCATGGCTTCGGCGATTTCATAGGCCGAAGCGCGCCGGACGCGGGTGCTCAGGCGAACTTTGATCAATTGTCGAACAACCTCGGCCTGCGAAACGCCTTCCTCGCGGCTGAGGGCGCGCAGGCCGGATTCTATTTCCGGGGTCAGACGAATGACGAGCGGCATAGGATTGCTCGCCACAGGCGAATACCGTAGCGAATACAATTGTATCGTCATGCGTTGGCGAATACTTTCGTACTTAGTGAAAAATTCTCGGCATTCACCCGTAGCAGCGTGGGGCTGAAAAGCGCAACGCTTTCCGAGGTTTTGAATGAACGAATCAATTTCTCAAGTGCATGGCCTTGACGCTCACGCGGCCCCTGGATCCCGGATATCCCGAGGCTTCCGGGATGACGACGAGCCTCAAATTGGCGTCGCAAGCAGGGTAGGAATCGAACCCGTATCGGCGACGACGAGCATCTCCTTGAAACGCGCTCCAGCGCCGTCGATCACGACGCGCGCCCGATATCGCCCCACGCTGAATAGCCGGCTCTGACCTTCCGGATTGGTTTGGAAAAGGCTGTAGCTCGCCTCGACGCGCCAGGTGTCATCGACGTCCGCTTGGATACGCAGTGCGCCGATCGTATGGCAGTCCCAGTGCAGGTTGTATTCGTTGACATGCCGGTACGAGATGATGCGGTCAGCGAGCATGTCTTTGCCCTTGCACCAGATCAGCACATTGGGCAGGTTCTGTTCGACATTCTCGCGGGTGACGATGCGGTAATCGCAATCGTCAGTGAAGAGCTCGACCCACGCTTCGAGCTTGTCGTCATCGAGGCGAAGCCCATATTCGACCAGCAGATCGCGGATGGCTTCGCGGTGTTTCAGATTTTCGTCCATGACAAGCTCTCCGACTCAGCGCACTCCACCCACCGCCTCGACCTGCATCAATTCCGCCCAGTACGACCAGAACCCACGGATCGGCGCCTCGGTCAGGCGATGCACGGTGTCGGCGATCGCACCGCGCCCGCCCATCTCGACCACGGTGTGATCCCCGAGTGTGGTTGCCGACATGCGATGGGCGATCTCGATGGCCTCCCCGTCTTCCATCGACACATAGCCGGCTGGCCCGACGAGATTCGTCTGCAGCATGCGGTGCTCGATCATCTCAGGCGAATCATCGGCATACGCAAACATGGTCTGGAAGATCTCGAACGCATCCTTGCCCTTGGGGCGGATCTGCCGCGCCGCGAGCGAATTGCTGATCTGGATGAGCACAAAGTTAGGGAAAATGGTCGGCGCGGCGAGATTCATGCCGTCGGCGAACTCCGGAACAAATTTTAGGAACGCGGTGTCACGCAACTGCAGCCGATCGACTTCCACGCCCTTCTGATCGGCATACGCGGCGCGCGCCTCTTCTTGTGAGTCGCTCGCAGCGTAGGCGTGATTCATATTGTGTCGATGGCGTTCGTCCATCTTCACGCCACCCTTTTGCGTCGCGCGATCGAGGCCGTATCGAACGAAGAATTCATGCAGCAGACTCGCATGGTAGGTGTCGCGCAGATTCTCGGCATAGAGTTTCCAGTTGCCGTGCACCATCTGCCGGTGATAACCCATGATCCGGATCGGCCGCGCGAAAAAGCGCGCGATCATCGTGCGACCGAATTCACCGAGATAGTCGTGCAAGGACTCCAGACGCGATAGCCCGCTCGCCTCATCCGTGGCGAACGTGCCGAACAGCACGCCATGAAAGCTTTCCACGCGAAGGCGCTTGAGGCCGTGTTGTTTCGGATCGAAGTCGACGGGCATGCCGCCTTGCCCCTTGAGGCCGCGGCGAAACGGCACGCCGATCAACTCGCCTTCGTTCGAGTAGCACCAGCGGTGATAGATGCAAACATGCTCTGCCGCGTTGCCGTGGGTCTTACGCACCACCTGCGCGCCGCGATGCGCACAGCGATTCACGAAGGCGTGGGGCTTGCCGTCCTGGCTGCGCGACACGACGACTGACGTTTCGCCGATCCACACGGTGCGAAAGTCGCCTGGCTTCGGCAGCTCGGCTTCCAGCGCCAGATAGTTCCACACCGGACCGCGAAAGATCCGTTCCATCTCGAGGCGGTAGACCTCGTCATCATGATAGAGCCAGAACGGCACGCGCGAGTAGTCGTTGCGGGGCCAGTCGACATTTAGGGCTGTGCTCATGACCTGCTCCTGCCAATAAAGAATTCGCGAGACCGCGAATCCTCAGTCCAATCGAATGTTGCCACCGCGAATTGAATCGATCCAGAGTGCGGCCTCACTCCTCACCGATCGCGATCTACCCTTTCCCTGCACCATCCGGATGCGCCTCCATCCATTCCATGTAGTCATCGAATGCCATGTCGATCGTGAAGCGTGGCGCGAATCCGAATTCCTCGCGCAATCGTCGACCTGAGAACGGCGTTCGAAATGGCGCGAGCGGTGCGATGTTGCATTCTTCCACCTGCTCCGCTTCGCGAAACTTGAACGCCGGATAGCGATGTTGCAAGCGCTCGCACCACGCGACCATGTCGAACGGGGACTCGATGGCCAGATGATAGAGGCGATGCTTCGTGGCGGACGCATCGAGCAATGTGGTGAGGGCGCGAGCGATATCGACCGAGTAAATCCAGTCGGCCGCACCGAGCTTCGGGAACACCGATTCGCCGCCCGCCATCGCGAGGCGCGTTGCCTGCAAGATGGTCGTCATCGCATCGCGCAGGCCCGTTTCATATTCCCAGCGGCCATACACCACCGCGACGCGGCCGATGCGAACATCCATCGACCATAGCGCGCCAAGCCGCAACACCGTGCGCTCGGCCGCATATTTGGAGATCCCGTACATCGAATTGGGGACCGGCCGGTCCGCTTCTTCATCGAGCAGATGGTCAACCCCGATGCCCGCTGCGCCGAAATGCCCGCCGGTGCTCGGATAGACGAAGCGTTCGATCTTCGCTTTGCGGGCAGCTTGCAAGGCATT
Organism: Betaproteobacteria bacterium; assembly: GCA_031391405.1. Classification (GTDB taxonomy): domain Bacteria; phylum Pseudomonadota; class Gammaproteobacteria; order Burkholderiales; family SG8-39; genus SHXR01. The sequence continues at coordinate 1,743 of JANMUI010001045.1, read as the reverse complement.
GATCGTGCCCAAGAGATTCACTTCTACGATTCGTGCGGGATCCCTATCGTCGCGAGACGTTCCGGCCGTAATGGCGGCGGCATGAATCATCTGCCGACAGCCAAATCGAGCGATCGCATCGTCGATCGAACCAGGATCGGTGACATCGCCACCAACAACATGGAGCGTGCCCGGAAGCTTCGCGAAATCGCGCGCCGCCGCCGCCGGCAGGGAGTTGACCGCCAGGCAAACAACTTCGTCACCGCGGCCGAGCAGTTGCTCCAGCAGATTCAGACCGACGAATCCGGTCCCGCCGGTGACGAGTGTGCTCATACGTCGTGTTACTTCAGCCCAAGGATCGCGCCCACGACCGCGCGCGGATCGCGATTCGTCCAGCGACCCATCTCGACCGCGCTCGTGAATTCGAACAGTGCGCGATTGAACGCGTCGGGCTCCTCGATGTTGATGGTGTGCCCGGCGCGCGGCAGCACGACGAGCGCGGCGGTTGGGATGTTGCGCTTCATGAGCAGCGCCGGTTCAAGGCACGGGTCATCTTCGTCGCCGGTAATGACGAGCGCGGGTGCGGTAATTTTCTTCATCCCGTCGATGAGCTCCCATAGCGACGGCCGTTTCGCCTGCACGCCACGCATCGTGAGAACCGATCCCTTGGTGGAATGCTCGGAGAGCTGCGTCGCGAACTCCTGCCAGCCGCGCGGATCCTTGTTCTCGTATTGCACGCGCGTCGGGCCGCTTGCGTACTTCTTGTACGCGACCGCCATCGTCTCCCGTTCGAACATCGAAGCGGCCGCATCCGTTTCGGCCTGGAACTTCGCCTTCTCCTTAGGCTCGGCACCGTAGCCGCAACCGCCGATCAGGAGCGAATGCGCCCGATTCGAGTAGCTGATGCCAAAGTGCAGGGTGGCAAAACCACCCATTGAGAGGCCGACCACATGGGCCTTGTCAATTTTCAGATGATTCAACATGTCGCGAATATCGTCGCGCGCACGCGCCTGCGAATACTTCGCCGGATCTTCCGGCACATCGGACGGCGGAAAGCCCCGCGCGTCATAACTGATGCAGCGAAAGTAGCGCGAGAAATACCGCATTTGCGGCTCCCAGCTCCGATGATCACCCGCAAACTCATGGACGAAGATCATCGCGTTGCCGGTGCCTGCTTCCTCGTAGTACAGCTTCACACCGTCGTCGGTGGTGGCGTAGGGCATGAGGGTCTCCTCGGTTGAACAGTGAATGGGTGGTCAGGGTGTCGGGACGGCCTTGCCGTTCACGACGATCGACGCACCGCGACGCGGCGACCCATCGAGCCAGAGTACCGCAATCCCGTGCCGCGTCGCGGCCACCCGTGGATAGGATACGTCTGCGCCTGCCGCGATGCGTTCGGGTGCTGACCAGCTATGGCCGGCGTCGGTCGAGCGGGCTTTCTGGATGGAGGCGGTACGCATCCCTGCTTCATCCCATACCGCGTGGACATGGCCGTCGGATGAAACCGTGAGATCGGCATTGCGCGCATCATCGAACCCGAGTTTGCGCGGGCGGGTCCATGTGTTGCCCGCATCGGCTGAACCGATGTAGAAAAGGCCGAACTGTTCATCTTTGCCGCTCCACGCCAGCGTGTGGATTGCGCTGCCCTGGATCGCGATCGCACCGCCGACATGCGGGCACGCGCGAACCTGCCAGTTGAACTGTCCGATCGAGCCGTAGTTGCGCCAGGTATCGCCCGACCGCGACATCAACAGCATCATGTCG
>JANMUI010001019.1:0-7000 GCA_031391405.1 Betaproteobacteria bacterium | reverse complement strand
CTGCGTGTCGGCCAGCGGGTGCTTGGCTATCACTTCAAGGGGCGCGGGTACGCCGAGTACGCTGCGATTCCGGCAAGCGATGTGACGCCACTCGCAGACAGTATCGATTTCGACGATGCACCGACAGCTTGCGCATGCTTTCGTCCATGGGGTTGATCGTGTCGTTCAATGCGTTAGGCGGGTTTCCGGAGAAAGACCTCTTTCGCGAGATGCGCGCGAATCTGCCGAAGAGTCCGGGTGTGCGCTGCTTCACCATGCATCACTTCGATCATGATCCAGACGGCCGGCAAAAGTTAGCCGAGCAAGTCATGGCGTTGTTCGCTGAGCGCAAAGTGAGGCCACCCATCCACGACCGATTGCCATTGGCCGAGGTGCGCAACGCACATCGATTGCTCGATGAGCGCGCGGTGATGGGCAAACTCGTCCTCAAACCTTGAAATTTCTCAGGCAGAAACCCGCTTCATGAAATCGCTTGCTCACTCGAATGTACTGGCCGCCTGCTCCGCGGCCGCAATCTTTTTCGCCGGCGCGGCCCTTGCCCAGGACTATCCGGCCCGCGACATCCGCTCGATCTGCAATTTCGCGCCCGGATCCGGCGCGGACATCCTGGTCCGCTATTTCAGTGATCGTCTCGCCAAGTTGACCGAGCGCAGCGTGATCGTCGAAAACAAGGCCGGCGCGCAAGGCAATATCGCGAGCGATTATGTCGCCAAGTCCAAACCGGATGGCTACACGATCATGATTACGCCGGCCAGCTCCACATTGGCGGCTGCCCCGCATCTGTTCAAGAGCCTGCCGTTCGATCCACTCAAGGACTTCATTTCCGTCGCGTCGATCGCCAAGCTGACGTTCGTGGTGACGGTCGATGCGGCCAAGCCGATTCGTACGATCGCCGAGCTGACCCAGCATTTGAAGAGTCGACCTAACGACGGGCTGTTCGGTGCCACGAACAACTCCGGCATGGTGTCGGCGCTGATTCTTCGCGATGCGCGCGGACTCAAGACCACGCATGTTCCATACAAGGTCACCGCGGACATGGTGAACGACATGGTGCGGGGCGAAATCGATTTCGTCGTGACCGATTCGACCTGGACGTTCGGACAGATCAAAGGCGGGCGGGTGCGCGCATTGGCGGTCACATCCACGACGCGATCGAGCGCGATGCCCGATGTGCCAACGATGATCGAAGCCGGCTTCCCAGGTTTTGACGTGACACCGTGGTGGGGTGTGGTCGTGCCCGCAGGAACACCGAAGGTGGTCGTCGATCGCCTCGCTGCGCTGTTCAATCAGATTTCCACCAGCGAAGATACGAAAACATTTCTCCAGCGCACTGCGACCGATCCATTCCCCGGCACGTCCGAGTCGATGGCCGCGCTGCTCAAGGCGGATCACGAGCGCTGGGGCCGCTATGCGAAGCTCGCGAAAATCGAGCCGCAGTAGTCTGGCGCGGGCGCGCCAGACTGAAGGGAACTTGTTCCCGTCGATCAAATCCCGCAGACGCCGCAAGGAGCCCTATGCCCGTCGATATATCGGTCTCTCTGTTACGCTGGAAGATAAGCCGACATCTCTGCCACCCCACCGCCCGGAGATCCAGTACACCGATCACGAGCAATCGTGGGAGATGTTCAGATAGCACTAATCAAGGAGATCATATGCTCAAGCGTTACCCCCATTCCGCGTTCCTCGCCGCAAGCTGCACCTTCATCGCAATGCTGTCAAGCATTGCGATCGCGCAATCGTTCCCGGTCAAACCGCTCCGCCTTGTGGTCACCTATCCCGCCGGTGGCAGCTCCGACCTGATGGCGCGCGTGCTTGCCGTCAAGATGTCGGAAAGCCTCGGCCAGCAGATCATCATCGAAAGCAAACCGGGTGCTTCCGGATCGATCGGCACCGAATTCGCAGCGCGACAAGCACCTGACGGCTACACGTTCGTCATCGGCAATCTGCAGCCGATCGCGGTGAATCCGCTGTTGTCGAAGGTGCCGTACGATTCGCTCAAGGATTTCGCGCCTGTCTCGCTGATCGCCACCGGACCTAACATCCTGGTCGTGCCCGCCAGCTCGCCGCACAAATCGCTGAAGGACCTGATCGCCGACGCGAGAGCGAAGAAGGGCACCTACAATTTCGGCACCAGCGGGCCAGGCAGCATGTCCCATCTTGCCGGTGAGCTGCTCAAGCGCGAGGCGGGTATCGACATGGTGGCAATTCAGTACAAGGGCAGCGCGTTGCTCACCCAGGACCTTCTCGGGGGCAATGTGCAGTTGGCGATTTCGGATGCGTTGCCCGCCATGCCCCACATCAAGTCGGGCAAGCTGCGCGCGCTCGCCATCACCAGTGAGAAGCGCTCGGAATTGACGCCTGATATTCCAACGTTCGCTGAAGGCGGCGTCAACGGGCTGGTCGCGGTGAGCTGGTGGGGTATCCTGTTTCCGGCGGCGACGCCGAAGCCAATCCTCGACCGGATGCATACGGAAGTGGTCAAGGCTCTCGCCTCACCCGAAGTCAAGCAGAAGTACGCAGACCTTGGTGTTACCGCGGTTTCGTCATCGCCCGATGAGTTCCGCGCTTACATCCAATCGGAGATGGACCGGTGGGGCAAATTGATCAAGGAGGCGGGGATCAAGGCGGAGTAGGCGTGCGGTAGGCTCAGAGCGGCGCGTCGGCATCAAGCACTGCTGGCGCGCTTTCTTCCTACGCCGAGAACACACTCGCGGACTGTAACCGCACCGACTTCCTCAAACAGGTTTTGGTACACCGCAGGAACCACAGTATTATCACTTTCGTGTATCTGAAATACGGGAAAGTTATATTCGTCTTGCCTCCTTGCTGATCGGATGCTAACTTTACCGTATCTGAAACACGTGAAAGTTAGCGCGAGTGCCCCTTCAACTCGTCGGCGAGACCATCGACAAGACCCGCAGCCACTACCTGGCGGAGACGGGCAAGCTCGTCCGGTTGATGCGGGGCATTTATGTCGATGCCGCCGACAACATCGATCAGACCGTCCTCGCGCACGCGGTCCGCATTGGCCGCTACCTCTATCCCAACGCCTACCTCTCGGCGGCCAGCGCCGTTCTGCTGCGGCCCACCCGCGATGGTCGCCTATACCTGACAGGGCCCCGCGTGTAGCGCACGCGCATCCGGGCACTGGAGATCGTTCAGAACAAGGCACCCGCAAAGCCCTCGCTCGCGTCCGCAGCCGTGGCCGACAGCCTGGGCGAGCTCTCCGTCAAAGTGTCCTCGATCCGGCAGAGGTTTCTGGAAGCCTTTCGCCTGCGCAGCGAACACGCCGCTTCCATCGATGCAGCGACGCGCGAGGCCATCGCCGCCCGCCTCACCGAGGAATATGGAAGCCCGAAGGCCGCAAGTGATGCCGTGTGGGCGCTGGCCCGTGAAAACGAGTGGTACCGCGAGGGCGAGGGGGCCGAGAAGTTCTTGCTGCGCGGCCCCTCGATTGCGCCCGCACGCAACGAAGCCGCGTTCGCCTTGACCGTGGCATGGCACGGGCTGCCGATTGGCACACTCCTTCACGACGGCTTCGAATGGCGGTGGTCGTCGACCGACAGCGGCGCGCCCACGCCGCAAATCATTCGACAGACGATGCCGGGCAGGTTGCCGCCCTTCGTGGTCTCGCTGCTGCCGGAAGGCTGGCTCGAAAGCGTGCTGAACGACCGCGACGAACGGGCCGCGCTTCGCTCGGGCAGGCGCTACATGTCCAACATCACGATTGCCGAGAACGCGGACGAGCTTGCCTCCCTGCCGCTTGATGTCCTCGGGACACGGCTCGCCGACCATACGGCGGCGGGCGTGTTCACGGGCATCTATGCGGGGCCCGGTCGCAGCGCAACGGAGCAGGACTTCGAGCGCAACCTCGCCACGATCTATGCGCGTGCCGAAACACCGCGTCTCTCCGGAGTGCAGATCAAGGCGCCGATGACGCTCGACCCGGACGGCAGACTCTCGCCCAGCATCGGTACGCCCTTCACGCACATCCTGAAGCCCGCGGGGACCAGCGGGTTCGAAGCCTTGCCGCTGGTCGAATGGATCGGCCTTGCCCTCGCAATGGAGGTCGGGCTCACGGTTCCGGCAATCGCACTGATCGCGATGCCTGATGACATGCCGCCGGCGCTTCTGGTCGAGCGGTTCGACATTCGCACGGATGCGAATGACCAGCGCCTTCCGGCGATGGAAGACCTTTGCTCGGTGCTTGACCTCTCGCCGGCGGCCAAGGACGACGGCACTATCGAACGTGTGGCCCATGCCGTGAGAGGCCTATCCACATCGCCCGATGAAGACCTCCTGATCCTCATGAAGCGCGTGGTGTTCGCATGGCTCATCGCCGACGGCGACATGCACCTCAAGAACATGGCGGTTCTGAAGATCGCCGAACCCGGCGATCTGGCCTTTCGCCGCGTGCGGCTTGCGCCCGTCTACGACACGCTGACGACACGCGTCTTTCCTCGCCTTGAACATGACCGTATGGCGCTGAAGCTCAACGGCAAGGATGAACGGCTCAAGCGTGCCGACTTCCTCGCCGTCTCCGCAATAGCTGGACTTCGGGCGTCGGACACCAATGCTGCGATCGATGACGTTCTGGATCGGATGCGGGCCGCTGTTGCCGCGATCACGTTGCCCAAGCTCCCCGGCTACGGGCCTTCGGGCGAGGCCGTCGTGGCCCGAACGCTTGAGATATGCAGGGAGCGGCTTGCCTCGTTCGCGTGAGCGGGCGCGCCGGGCCTGGCAATCGCTATCCAGGCTTCGGTCAATGCTAAAGTCCATCCGTTGCAGACCCTCACCGGCTGCCAGCGAGGGCAAAGTGGCTGATGTGCGCGGGGTATGAGCATATTGGGGAGTCCATTGGGGAGTCCGTACATAGCTGTGTACTTATCGGGGAAAGAGTTCTGATGGCAGACGGTACAATCGCGTTCCCCTAACCGCCCGCCAACCCCGGCGGGCGGTTTTTGCTTTCCGAGCACCACATGAACGCCGCGCAATTCCCGACCGACCTCGTTCGCGATGTCGCGAAACGCCGCACATTCGCCATCATTTCCCATCCGGACGCCGGCAAGACCACGCTTACCGAAAAGCTCTTGTTGTTCGGCGGCGCGATCCAGATGGCGGGCACCGTCAAGGCGCGCAAGAGCTCGCGACATGCGACCTCCGACTGGATGGAGGTTGAGAAGCAACGCGGCATTTCGGTGACCAGCTCGGTGATGCAGTTCGACTACGCCGGGCATACGATCAATCTGCTCGATACGCCCGGCCACCAGGACTTCTCCGAGGACACCTATCGGGTGCTCACCGCGGTCGATGCGGCGGTGATGGTGATCGACGCGGCAAAGGGCGTGGAAGAGCAGACCATCAAGCTGCTCGAGGTGAGCCGCCTGCGGTCAACGCCGATCATTACATTCGTCAACAAGATGGATCGTGAAGTGCGCTCGCCCGTCGCGCTGCTCGAGGAGATCGAGTCGGTGCTGAAGATCGACTGCGCGCCGATTACCTGGCCAATCGGCATGGGCAAGCGTTTTCGTGGCGTGTTTCATCTGCTCAATGATCGCCTGATGCGCTTTGCGCCGGGTGAAGAGCGGCGTAGCGAAGATACCCAGATGATCGAGGGGCTCGGCAACCCGCAACTCGATGCGCTGTATCCGGAAGAAGTCGGGGAGCTGCGGTCCGACATCGAATTGATTCGCGGCGCCAGCATGCCGTTTGACCTCGAATTGTTTCTCGCGGGGATGCAATCGCCGGTGTTTTTTGGGTCAGGGATCAACAACTTCGGTGTGCAGGAAGTTCTCCAGGCGCTGATCGAGTGGGCGCCGCCGCCGCAACCGCGCGATGGTACCGAGCGGGTGGTGCATCCGGCGGAGGCAGGGTTTTCGGGATTCGTCTTCAAGATCCAGGCCAACATGGATCCGAAGCATCGCGACCGTATCGCATTCTTTCGCATCTGCTCGGGGCGCTATCAGCCGGGCATGAAAGTGCAACATCTGCGTATTCGCCGCGAGATGAAAATCGGCAGCGCGCTCACTTTCATGGCTAACGAGCGGGTGGCCAGTGACGACGCGGTGGCGGGCGACATCATCGGCATCCACAACCACGGTCAGTTGCAGATCGGCGATACGCTCACTTCGGGCGACACGCTGCAGTTCAAGGGCATCCCGTATTTCGCACCCGAGTTGTTCCGCGAAGCCCGCCCGCGCGATCCGTTCAAGGCCAAGCAATTGCAGAAGGGACTGCAGGAGCTGGGTGAAGAGGGCGCGATCCAGGTGATGGAGCGTGCATCGGGCAACACCTTGCTGCTGGGTGCGGTGGGGCCATTGCAATTCGAGATCGTTGCGCAGCGCTTGCAGACGGAGTACAAGGTCGACGCGATCTACGATTCGACCGATATCCAGACCGCGCGCTGGCTCACGTTTCCCGACGAGCTGATGCGACGCAATTTCGAGCGTGAACAGGTGGCCCGCATGGCCAAAGACGTCGACGATAACCCGGTCTTCCTCGCACCGAACAAGTACACCTTGCAGGTGACCATGGAGCGCTGGCCGAAAGTCGGATTCCATACAACCCGGGAGCACGGGCAGAAGATTGCGTCGTAGCGCAGATTGCGTATCCGGCGCAATCCTGAATTGCTCAAGGAGAGTTCCATGAACCGACTTCCTCTTCGCACCGTGATGGGTCTGCTGGGTAGCGTCGCGGCGATGACCGCGTTTGCGCAAAGTCCGGGGCAGGGCTACCCCAACCGCCCGGTGCGGGTCATCGTGCCCTTTGCCACCGGCGGACCCGACACTGTTGCGCGCCTCGTCGGCGCACACCTCGCGCAATCGCTTGGTCAACCCTTCGTCATCGAGAATCGGCCGGCGGCAAACGGCATCGTCGGCGCGGATTCTGTCGCCAAGGCGGCGCCCGACGGTTACACGCTACTGGTGCATTCGTCGGGATTCGTCGGTGCGCCCGCCATCTACAAGAAGCTGCCCTATGACACGGTGGCGGACTTCACGCC
>JANMUI010001012.1:0-11185 GCA_031391405.1 Betaproteobacteria bacterium | reverse complement strand
TGCACGTGCGCATTTCGAGGATGCGAGTGCGTTCTGCCGGTCTGGAGGATTCCGTCCCGAGCTCGCCTGGACGCTGTACAACTACGCGGAGGTTCTCGTCGAATGCGATCAACCGCCGGAAATTCTTCGGGCGGTCACACTCCTCGACGAAGCCTTGACGATCTCTGTCTACTGCTCGATGCGACCGCTCATAGATCGAATCCAGCATCTACGGCAACGCATCAATCCACCTGGACCCCCGTACGGCGCACCACATCCGCCCAAAAGGCTAGATCGTCTTTGACATACCGATCGAAGTCCTCCCGCGACCCCGTGATCGGTACCGCTCCTTGCTCTGCAAGTTTGCCGCGAAACGCTTCCGAATCGACCGCGGCACGAATCTCCTTGTTGAGACGCCCGATGATCGGCCGCGGAATCGCAGCCGTGCGCACGCTCGATCAAAACGCTTGGCGACGAGCTCGAAAAAAATTGCCGGTACGGCTTGACAGAGCCACACGAAAGGAGTCCACTTAAATTGCTCTGAAGATTCGGGTCGGGATGGATTCTCAAACCAACACTGATGATTTGGTTGCTGCGCAAGTGTTCCGCTGTTGTGCGCGCCCCGAGGTTGTGAATGCGGGTGTGCCTGATGCGAATGGGCGGCGACTAGCCTCGACCAAGCGTTTGAGGGTTATCCCAATCCGGCGCAACGGAGCAATAGACAAGTGCCCGGGCATTGTGTGAAGTCTCGAATGGAGAACGAACCTATCGATGAAACTTCCGACAGCACGACCCAGAAGCCGGTAACAACAGGCCGGCACACGTCACGCTAACGTGACGAAATGAGGCCACGAGCAGTGGCAAACCAGCAAAGCCCCGCGAACTTCGTGGGGCTTTGCGTTTGTGTGGAATGGGTAGAGAAAAGCATGCTTGCCTAGAACAAATCCATCTGCGGTCCGGTTTTCGGCGGCCGAAACCGCGAATGATCAAGCGGCTCGTGATACCGCTCGTTCAGCTTCAATCGCTTGCACGCGCGATCGAACCGCTTCGCGATCAAGTCCGCGAAATTGCCCGTGCCGGTCTGACGCTCGCCGAACGTCGAGACGTAATCCTTGCCTCCCCGCATCTGACGCACCAGGCTCATGACATGATCCGCCTTCAAGGGAAAATGCGTCGTGAGCCACGTTTTGAAAAGCGGCGCCACTTCGTGTGGCAAGCGCAGCAGCACATAGCCGGCTTCGGACGCCCCCGCCTCCCTCGCGCGCTCAAGAATCTCATCGATATGCCGGTCGTTCAGGAAAGGTATGACTGGGGCAATCATCACGCCAACGGGGATGCCGGCGTCGGCGAGTCGTTTAATCGTTTCCAGTCGCCGATAGGGCGCCGCCGCGCGCGGCTCGAGCTTGCGAGCAAGGACCGGATCGAGATTCGTGACCGATACGAATGTTCGGACCAACCGTTTCACGGCCATCGGCGCAATCAAATCGATATCGCGTTCGATCAGCGCGTTCTTGGTCACCACGCTGAACGGATGGTCCGCCGCCGAAAGCACTTCAATGATCGAGCGCGTGATCCGATATTCCCGTTCGATCGGTTGGTAAGCATCGGTATTCGCGCCGATTGCGATCGATTTGCAAACGTAGCCCGGGGCGGCAAGCTCGATCATCAGGCGTTCGGCTGCGTTGACCTTGGCAAACAGACGCGTCTCGAAGTCGAGCCCGGGCGACAATCCGAGGTAGGCATGCGACGGGCGCGCATAGCAATAGCTGCAGCCATGCTCGCAGCCGCGATACGGATTGATCGACGCGTCGAATCCGATATCGGGAGAATTGTTCCGCGATATGATGGACTTGGCGTACTCGCGCGTGACTTCGGTCTTAAGCGGAGGAAGGTCAGCCTCGTCGTGCGCCCAGCCGTCATCGGTGGATTCGCGCGACCACGTCTCGAATCGACCTTCGATATTGGATGGCGCACCGCGGCCTTTCATTGGCGCGCCTTTATCGCCTCGGGTGGTCTTGAGCGGCATACTGGCATTATATATGGGCTATCCTATTAGCTCCACTAACCACGATATGTTGTGGTCGCACCCCGCAGGTCGCGCGATTCACCACAATGGATGGACAGTGGTGGAGGTAATAGGATAGGCCTTCATTATATCCAGGAGATCGCCCTCGGAAGGTGAAGAGGGCGACCGCAACTCGCCGAAGACGCGTAGACCGCCGAAGCGGTGCGTTTCCTTATCTTGCGCGTGCGAAGGAAGGCTTAGCGAGCGTCCCGCTCAGAGCGACACTGCCGCGCGAGGTGCCGCCCGGAGTGCGCAGCTCACCACCGACTTGGCCGTTAAGGTTCCCTGACGCATCGATCAAGGCAGAGCCGGTCGCGGCTATCGACCCGGATTTGAAGCGGAATCCCGAGACGTTGATGCGGCCCCCATTGATCTGAAACGTCCCCGATCCGGCGCTGATTGGCGTCGTTCCAACCAAATTCTCGGCGCCTTGCACAGCCCGTGAAATATCGAATGCTTGGATCGTTCCCTTGTCAATCGTATAGGTCATCTCGATCGTCGGAGTCGCGAGCAGCTTTTCGACGCTTGCGGCCGCTCCCGAGAATCGTCCCTGTGCGCTCACCTGTCCGGATTCGAAGATTCCGGCCGCAAGTTTTGACAACTCCAACGTTTTCGCCTCGATCGAACCGTTGATGGCGAATGCGTTACTTTGCAGCCGCATCCGTGCCGTGCCACGGATCACGCCATCGAATACGCGGCCGTCGAATTTCTCGACATTGATCTCATCTGCCCCGTAGATTCCGCGAGCGTCGAAATCGGTGAGCTCGAACGAGGCGCCGATGGGTCGAATACGCTGTGCGTTGATCTCAAATTGAGTACGCCCGGCAGGCGCCGCCGTGAGCGTGATGGTCATCGTGTGCGCGGCGTCCCGAAGCACGATGCTCGACACGCCACGCGCGCCTTCGATCTTGGCGCTCACATCCATGTCGGACATCGTCCACGACCGATCGACGATCGTTAGGTTGTGGGCTTCGATCCGTTGGACCGCCATCTTTGCGCCGGCGCGCCCAGTGGCACCTGCAATGCTTCCAAGAATATCGCTCGATACAGTGCCGCCGTCGATCGTGATCGACGAAAAGTGCCGCTCACCTCCAAAGAGGGTCGAAATTTCCGGAATGGCGCGCACGACCGTCGCCTTGATCGCTTGATCATCGCCAACCACTACACCATTGAATTGCATCGCCGGGCTCGGGAGGAAACTCAACGCGGCTGATTGAATGCGAACCGGCTTGCCGAAGTATTCCGCCGCGAGCGCTTCGTAGAAACTCACATCCAGTCCGCGCGCAACGAGGAAACCAGCGCCTCCAAGCACCGTCCCGCAGATGACGAGGAAGGTAAGTCCGGCGAACAACTTCTTTCGTGCCCGGCGAGAAAGCAAGGGTGCTTCCATAGGCGCGATCGGGGGCGCACTCGGGCGGCTAAGCTGAAGGCTCGCCGGATCGACGCTTTCCCGATTTCGACCTGCTTCTTCTTCACCCTGGCGGCGTGCTTCTTCTTCACTCTGGCGACGTGCTTCAACGGCCGCTTTTTGTGCGGCATCGGCTTCGGCCTGCTGACGGACCGCTTCCTCCGCTTTGCGTAGCGCTTCCTCGGCGGCGACGCGCTTTGCTTCTTCTTCTAGTCGGCGACGGGCCTCCTCCTCCGCCTTGCGATTAGCGTCTTCGACGTCTCTGCGTCGGGCTTCCTCATCAAACCTGCGTTGCGCCTCTTCTTCGGCGCGGCGACGGGCATCCTCGGCCGCTTTCCGCGCGAGCTCTTGCTCAGCTTTTCGACGAGCCTCCTCTTCAGCCCTTTGCCGTGCTTCCGCTTCCATCCTGAGCCGCGCCGCTTCTTCGGCTTCCCGCCGCAGCGCTTCCTCGGTTTCGCGCCGCACTGCTTCCTCGGCCTCGCGCCTTACCGCTTCTTCGGCTTCCCGCCGCACCACTTCCTCGGCGACGCGCCGCACTATTTCTTCATCTACACGACGGGCTTCCTCTTCAGCCCTTTGCCTCGCCTCCGCTTCTGCGATGAGGCGCGCTTCCTCTTCCGCCCTTTCTAGGGACTCCCCGGCGTCCATCCGTATCGCGTCAACTTCAAGCGCACGACGGGCCGCCTCTGCCGCGATCCGTTCGGCCTCTTCCGCCTCAGCGCGGCGCGCCTCCTCGTCTGCTTTGCGACGGGCTTCTGCTTCCGCCTTGCGCTTCGCCTCGGCTTCGGCCTTCAGGCGTGCTTCTTCTTCGGCTTTGCGACGGGCTTCCTCTTCAGCCTTGCGCTTCGCCTCGGCTTCGGCCTTCAGGCGTGCTTGTTCTTCGGCTTTGCGGCGCGCTTCCTCTTCGGCCTTGCGCCTGGCTTCGACCACCGCCCTGAGGCGTGCCTCTTCCTCGGCTTTTTGCCGGGCCTCGGCTTCCGCTTTCAGCCGTGCTTCTTCTTTGGCTCTTTCCCGAGCTTCGTCTTCGGCTTTTCGCCTGGCTTCCGCTTCCGCTTTGAGCCGCTCCCATTCCTCGGCCTGTCGCTTTGCTTCTGCTTCGGCTTTTAACCGAGCTTCTTCTTCGGCTTTTCGCCGCGCTTCCTGTTGGGCAATTCGCTTGGCTTCAGCTTCTGCCTTGAGGCGCGCCTCTTCTTCGGCCTTTCGACGAGCCTCTTCTTCGGCCCGTTGCCTGGGCTCCGCTTCCGCCTTGCGTTGCGCTTCTTGTGCGGCGGATCGACGGCCTTCAGCTTCCGCCTTCCGCTTTGCTTCGATTTCCGCCTTGCGGCGTGCAACGTCCTCTTCGTGCTGCCGAGCTTCCTTTTCGGCGTTGCGCCTCTCTTCGTCCTCGGCGCTCCACCTGGGTTCTTCCTCAGCAATACGGCGCGCTTCGGCTTCTTCCTCGGCTCTTCGGCGAGCGTTTTCTTCGGCCTTGCGCTTGATTTCCTCTTGGGCCTTGCGACGCGTTTCCTCTTCGAGTTGCCGCAGGGCGTCTTCTTCGGCCTTGCGCCGCGCCTCTTCCGCCAATTTGCGGCGGGCTTCCTCTTCGAGTTTTCGCTTGGCTTCTTCTTCGACTTTCCGCTTGGCTTCCTCTTCGGCCTTGCGGCGCGCCTCTTCGGCCGCCTTGCGTCGCATTTCCTCTTCGGCCTTGCGACGGGCAGTCTCCTCGGCGACACGCTGGTTTATTTCTTCTTCCTTCCGCTGTGCCTGTTCCTCGGCCTCCCACATGGCCTTGAACTCAGACTTGCTTGACGGCCCAGCCGCAATCGACGTGAAGTCAAGATCGGTCCCCGCGGCGGCAACGGCCACCACGGCTGACTCGACGGGCGCGGAAGCAAGCTGCCTGACGAAGCCATCTCGAACGAGCATGGCGAGGTGGTTGTCGAGGTTCTGCGCAAGCGAATTGCTGAGCCTGGGCTTCAGCTCTTCCGCGGTCGACTTCCCATCGATAACGGATAACACGCGCTTGACCTCACGGGTGAGCAGGCTGGTTTTGCCTGACAACTCCATGACGCCTTTTGCTGTCTTGGTAAGAAGGATGCGACGTTCCATGGCTCATGCTTTCGACTCGCGTCTAATAGCGCCGCAAGACGAGTGGATGCGAAATTTTTCGAGGAACTCATGCATGACCACGGCAGCGCGAATCTGCGCGTGCTCACGATGAGGGCTTGGCAGCCTAACATCGGGGGCCCGATGCTCCCGTGCGAAAGTTCCCTCACGCTTTGCACGGCGGAAGCCGAGGATCCATTGCCGTGAAATGGTGCGTCATGCGATGACCACACACATCCGATCGGCATCACGCTAATGGTGCCCCACCCATTTCGGTCGTATCGACGATCACAACCGCGACGCGCACCGATCACCTATCTGTCAGATGCGCTGATCGCGCATCGTCTTCGTGACGCGCTCGACGCAACGTAAAGAGGTGGGCACTCTGATCGATTCGAATCGCGCATCTTGTCGTCGGAGCAGCATAGTCCGCGCGATCCGCATCTCTCACCGAGGATCGTCCATGCCGATTGCGCGCGTTGGGTTGATAGCGTGACTCCTCGGCATGTCCCATCGAGGTACTCGCATGATCCCACTGGGTTTCGCGACTATTCATAACGGCGTGGAACTTTCCCGCTCACCGGCCTATCGTAAGAACACCATGGGTAGGATTCGCACACGCACGCGCCGAATTGCCGCCATCGTCTGTCTAATGGCGCTGGCGTTCGCCCAGCTTGCGTCCGCTGCAAACGGGTGCTTTGGCTCGCGTACTTCCGTACCGGCCTCGGGTGAGGCGTGCGCGCTCGAGCGCTTGCTGTGCTACGTGCACTGTCAGGCGGAAGAGCAGTCGTCGGGTGGTGTCGATCTTTCGATTCCCGATGTGGCCGATCTTCCGCCCATCACCTTGGTCGCAATGACCTGGGTGGTGTTCCCCAGCACTGTCTTCACATCCGCGACGCTCGATACGGAGCGAGCGCGGCCCCCGCCCCCCTTTAGCGTCAACCTGCGTCTTCTCAATTAGGCCCTGATCGAGCGCGCGGCCCGCGCAAGCGCGGCTGCGGTGTTCGATCGATCGGTGGCGTCATGAATGTCGGCGGCGGCGTTTCTGCAGTCGTCCGCAGCTGGCTTTCCGGACCTCGCGTCCGGGGTGCGTAACGCGCGCCTCGAACGTCATATCGTCGATAGTTTTCGGCACGACCATCGTCGATGGTCGAGTCCAATCGCGTCCTGATTATCTGAATAATCTCGTCGACTTATGGGAGTCCGCGCGGTCTGCCGTGCCGACTCCCAGGAGATTGCTATGAAACGTGTGATTATTTTGAGCATGCCTTTGACCGCCGGCGCATCACCGGGTTTGGCGCGCCGCGACCAATCGCAACTTATCTTGCAGGAACCCGAGAACAAGCGGGCGCGGTACATGCAATCGACGCGATTCCTTGGTGCAAGCGCAGGCCGATACTTGCTCGCACTTGCAACGCTTCTTCCGTTCGTCGTTCTCGGACAAATAAGCGTGTCCTCGCCGCTCACACTCGAAGAGGCGGTGGCGCTCGGCCTCGCCCGTTCGTTGAAGGTGGCCTCTCAATCGCAGGCGGTGCAAGGAGCTGCCGAGATCATCGGACGCGCGAACGAGTTGCCCGATCCGAAGCTGCGCTTCGGGCTCGAGAACCTGCCAGTGACCGATGCCGACCGATTCCGCTACAACCGCGACTTCATGACGATGCAACGCATCGGCGTGATGCAGGAGTTCCCGCATGGCGACAAGCGGTCGGCCGCTCGCATGCGGGCGCAAAGCGAGGTGGTCGCCGAGCGCGCCGGACTTGTGCGTGAACGAGCTGCCGCGCGACGTGAGACGGCGATGGCGTGGATGGACTATGCCTACGCGCAGGCAGTGCGTGAACAGCTCGACGAGCTGGATAAGCAGATCGGATTTGAAGTCGAGGCGAGCGTGCCGGCACTGACGCTCGGGCGCGCGACCGCGTCTGAAATCTTCGCGCTGCGTGGCGTACACGAAGCGTTGCGCGATCGCCAAATCGCCCAGGATCGCCTGGTGCGGCGCGCCCGCATCGACCTAACAAGGTTGATTGGTCCTGCCGCGTCGGGTCCGCTTGGTCCGATTCCCGACTCGACCGCGCCGCCACATTCGGAAACGCACATCGGGCAGCGGCTCGAGCAACATCCCGCGGTCGCCGCTGCGATGGCGCAGATGCGTGTGGCGCAGGCCGATGTGCAGAAAGCGCGCGCTACGAAGGCGCCTGACTGGGCGGTTGAGCTTTCGTTCGCACGCCGCGAGCCGGCGTTCTCCAACATGGTATCGCTCATGTTTCAGTTGGATCTGCCGCTGTGGGCGGAACGCCGGCAGGACCGTGATATAGCGGCGCGCGTCGCGAGCCTCGAGCGCGCACGGACGCTGATCGATGATGCGCGGCGGAATGCCGAGGCGGAGCTTCGTCTCTATCTGGCCGATCACGAGACGGCGCATCGACGCCTCGAGCACCATCGGCATGGCTTGATGCCCACCGCGCGCCAGCGCACCGGCGCGGCCACCGCCGCTTACCAGGGCGGAAAGGGGGCGCTTGTCGCAGTACTTGAGGCGCGGCGCGCCGAAGCGGAAATCGAGATCGACACACTCGGCGCCGAGCGTGACCGGGCGCTTGCCTGGACGAACTTGCGCTATGCCTTGCTCGACGAAGACGAGCGTGCCGGCGTGGAACGGGAGGACTAAGCCATGAAACGCATCACCCTCACGTTGCTCGTGATCGTCGCCATCGCCGGCGCGGGCGCAACCGGATACTGGCTTGCCTTGCGCGGTTCGATGGCGGAATCCATGCCGGCACAATCGGCTTCTGCAGCGACGGCGCCCGCAAGCGAGGTCGACGGCGTGGTGCAGGACAAGACCGGCAAGCGCGTCCTCTACTGGCACGACCCGATGTTCCCGCAACAGAAGTTCCAGAAGCCAAGCAAGTCGCCCTTTATGGACATGATGCTAGTGCCGGTACATGCCGAGTCGGGTGACGAGGACGGCAAGGTGTCCATCAATCCGCGTGTGGTGCAAAACCTTGGCATTCGCACCATCCGCGCGGAAATGGGCGTGCTCGAGCAGAAGCTCGAGGTGGTGGGCAGCGTCGAGTACAACGAACGCGGTGTGGTCGTCGTCCAGCCACGCACCAATGGATTCGTGGAGCGCGTCCACGCGCGCGCTCCGCTCGATGCGGTGCGCAAAGGCGCTCCGCTGATCGAGCTGCTGGTGCCCGAATGGGCCGCCGCGCAGCATGAGTTCCTCTTCTTGCTCAAGAGCGACGCGCCCGCCAACCGCGAGCTCGCCGCGGCGAGCCGCGAGCGCCTGCGCCTGCTCGGTATGAGCGAGGCCGATGTCGCCCTGGTCGAGCGCGATCGCGCCCCGCGTGCGCGCATCACGATCGATTCACCGATCGATGGCGTGATCGCCGAGCTCGGTGTGCGCGAAGGCATGACCGTGATGGCGGGTGCGATGCTCTATCGCCTTGTTGATCTCGCTACGGTGTGGGTCAACGCGGAGATTTCCGAAGCGCAGACCGCGTGGGTGCGTCCGAGTGATAAGGTCGAGGTGCGCGTCGCGGCCTGGCCCGGCCAGGTGTTCCGTGGATCGGTCAGCGCTCTCCTGCCCGAGGTCAACACCGCCACGCGCACGCTTCGGGCACGCATCGAGCTCGCGAATCCCGGCGCGCGGCTGAAGCCAGGGATGTTCGCGACGCTTGCTTTCTCGTCCGGCCGCGGCCAGAAGGTCGCGATCGTACCCGCCGAGGCGGTGATCCAGACCGGTACTCGCAGCGTCGTGATTCTTGCTGATGGCGACGGCAAGTTCCGGCCAGTCGACGTCGAAGTCGGCGCGGAGATGGATGGCAAGACCGAGATCCGCAAAGGCGTCAAGGGCGGTGACACGGTAGTGGTGTCCGGTCAGTTCCTGGTCGATTCGGAAGCGAGCCTGAAAGGCACGCTCACGCGATTGCAGGAGACGCCGGGTGCCACAGCCGAGCAGTCCTCATCCGGTCGCACCACCGCCGGCTTACATCGTGGCCTTGGCAAGGTGAACGAGATCAATGCGAAGACCGGCGAGGTGAATCTCAGCCACGACCCGATGCCCTCCATCAAGTGGCTGGCGATGACGATGGGGTTTCGCGTCGAGGATAGCAAGGCGCTTGCGGGGCTCAAGAAGGGTGACATCGTCGACTTCGAGATGCGCGGCGAGCCGGACAAAGATGTCAATTACGTCATCGTTCGCATCGCGCCGAAGGGAGCGAAGAAATGATCGCCGCATTAATTCGCTGGTCGATCACGAATCGCTTTCTCGTGTTGATTGGAACCTTGCTGGTCGCCGCCTGGGGCGTGTGGGCGGTGCTGCGCACGCCCCTCGATGCAATTCCCGATCTATCGGACGTGCAAGTGATCATCCGCACCCCGTTCCCCGGCCAGGCGCCACGGATCGTCGAGGACCAGGTGACCTATCCGCTCGCCACCACAATGGTTTCGGTGCCCGGTGCGAAGACCGTGCGTGGCTATTCGATGTTCGGCGACTCGTTCGTGTATGTCTTGTTTGAGGACGGCACCGACCCCTACTGGGCGCGCTCGCGCGTCCTCGAGTACTTGAATCAAGTGCAGTCGCGACTACCCGCGAGCGCGAAGCCTGCGCTCGGCCCCGACGCGACCGGTGTCGGCTGGATCTATCAATATGCGCTGATCGACAGAACCGGCCGTCACGACCTCGGGCAGTTGCGCGCGCTACAGGACTGGTTTCTGAAGTACGAGCTGAAAGCGGTGCCGAATGTTGCGGAGGTCGCCAGCGTCGGGGGCATGGTGCGCCAATACCAAATCGTGCTGGACCCCGATCGCTTGCGCGCTTACGGCATCACCCACAATCGGGTGATCGAGGCGGTCAAAAACTCGAATCGTGAAACCGGTGGGTCGATCCTCGAGCTGGGCGAAGCGGAGTACATGGTGCGCGCGAGCGGTTATCTGCGCACCTTGGAGGATTTTCGCGGGATCCCACTCAAGACCACGGATCGTGGTACTCCGGTGCGACTGAAAGACGTCGCGCGCATTCAGATCGGACCGGAGATGCGCCGTGGCATCTCCGAGCTCGATGGCGAGGGCGAGGCCACCGGTGGCATCATCGTCATGCGCTCGGGCAAGAACGCGCTGGCGACGATCGCGGCGGTCAAAGAGAAGATCGCTTCGCTGAAGTCGAGCCTGCCTGAGGGCGTCGAGATCATTGAGACGTACGATCGTTCGGACCTCATCAAGCGCGCGGTGTTCCACCTCACGAGCAAGCTCGCCGAAGAGTTCATCGTCGTGGCGGTGGTCTGCTTCGTGTTTCTCTTCCATCTGCGGTCTTCGCTGGTCGCGATCGTCAGCCTGCCGCTGGGCATCCTCGCCTCGTTCATCGTGATGTATTACCAAGGGGTGAACGCGAACATCATGTCGTTGGGCGGCATCGCGATCGCCATCGGCGCGATGGTCGATGCGGCGGTCGTGATGATCGAGAACGCGCATAAGCACATCGAGGCGTGGCGCCATGCGCATCCCGGCGAATCGTTGCGCGGGCCTGCGCACTGGCGCGTGATCGGGGAGGCGGCAAGCGAAGTGGGACCGGCGCTGTTCTTCAGCCTGCTCATCATTACGCTGTCGTTCGTTCCCGTCTTTGCGCTCGAAGCCCAGGAAGGGCGGCTGTTCTC
>JANMUI010000989.1:0-11748 GCA_031391405.1 Betaproteobacteria bacterium | reverse complement strand
TCTCCCCGGGGGCGAGGGGAGCGCCGAGCTTCCGCCTGCGGCGGAAGTAAAATCGTAGGGGAAGCCGAAATTCACCCCATGGCTTTTGCCGATCCAGTTGGCCTGCATGGTCTTCACCCGCTCGGGCCAGCCGGGCAGCGTGTCGAGCGCGTCCAGCAACTCGTCGGCGAACTGCGTGATCCGCATGTAGTACATCGGAATCTCGCGCTTTTCCACCAGCGCGCCGGTGCGCCAGCCGCGCCCGTCGATCACCTGTTCGTTGGCAAGCACCGTCTGATCGACCGGATCCCAGTTCACCACGCCGGTCTTCTTGTACACGATGCCGCGTTCCAGCATGCGTAGAAAAAGCCACTGGTTCCACTTGTAGTATTGCGGCGTGCAGGTGGCGAGCTCGCGCTCCCAATCGATGCCGAAACCGAGTGACTGAAGCTGCTTCTTCATATAGGCGATGTTGTCGTAAGTCCACTTCGCGGGTGGCTCGCCTTCTTTCATCGCGGCGTTTTCCGCGGGCAGTCCGAACGCATCCCAACCCATCGGCTGCAAGACATTGAAGCCGCGCATGCGATGAAAGCGTGTGATGACATCGCCAATGGTGTAGTTGCGCACATGTCCCATATGCAGCTTGCCCGACGGATAGGGAAACATGGAGAGGCAGTAATACTTGGGCCGCTGCTTGGAGCCGGGCGCTCCGCTGGCAGGGTCGTCTTCTTTGACGTTGAACGCGCGCGTCTTGTTCCAGTGCGCTTGCGCGTCGCGCTCGATCTTGGCGGGTTGGTATTGCTGCTCCATGAGGGGGCTGGCCGGTATTCAGGTAAATCGAAGAGTATAGCGCGGGGGTGGCGCAAATCAGCTTGAACCCGCACTTCCATGACCCCAGTTCCCGCCACCACACGCGCACTCGCTTGTCATTCCGGCTGCCACGTCCTAGAATCGGGTGACCGGC
This sequence comes from Betaproteobacteria bacterium, assembly GCA_031391405.1. Taxonomy (GTDB): domain Bacteria; phylum Pseudomonadota; class Gammaproteobacteria; order Burkholderiales; family SG8-39; genus SHXR01. Next base: position 10,805 of record JANMUI010000989.1, on the reverse strand, counting down.
TACACATCGCGAGGTGTATATGCGAACGAATATCGTCCTCGACGAGAAACTCGTTACCGAGGCCATGCGGCTCACCAAATCCCGAACCAAGCGCGAAGTTGTTCACCTTGCGCTGGTCGAGATCGTCAATCGTCGCCGCCGCAAGAACGTTCTCGATCTGGTAGGGCAAAACCTCATCGCTCCGGACTACGACGTACGGTTGGTTCGTTCGGCCATGGGCCGTGGTTCTCGTTGATACGTCGGTTTGGATTGATCTACTGCGCGGCCACGACAATCGCGAAACTCGGGTGGTGCGCGATCTGGTCGAAAAAGACGAAGCCGCGTTGGCCCCGGTCATTTTTCAGGAAATCATTCAGGGCGCCGCGTCGGTCGACGCGATAACGAAGCTTCGCTCGTACTTTGGATCGCTGCCATTTCTTGTTCCAGAACATCCGGTGGAATCCTACGCGGCAGCCGGGGCGCTGTACGTTCGCTGCCGGTCCCGTGGATTCACCCCGCGCAGCTCCCACGATTGCCTGGTGGCACAAATAGCGCTGGAGCAAGATGCCCCACTGCTGCATGGCGATCGTGATTTCGACATGATTGCTCGCGTGGAGAAGAAGCTGAAGCTGTTTCGCTAATGATCGCGTCCCGCGAAGGGGCGCTGCAATTGGAACCGACTGTCTCCCGTGAGTCGACCGAGCAACTACCACGGCATACCGCAGATCAAGGTAGGTCGTCTGCTCGCTCCGATCGGTGCCCGGATGCCCCGCTACGCAGCCGCGTAGCTTGCATCACGCCGGCGTCGCGCTTCCGGCCGGCGATAACCACCGGTCGAGCGCCGCGGTCAGCGCCAAGCGCGTGAGCGGCTTGCTCAAATGTTCGTCCATACCGGCTGCGAGGCATCTTTCCCGATCTTCGTTTAATGCACCTGCGGTCAGCGCAAGGATGGGTGTGCGCCGCCCGAGTGCCTGTTCGCTTGCGCGAATACGCCGCGTTGCCTCATAGCCGTCGAGCTCGGGCATATGGCAATCCATGAAGATGAGGTCATAGGCCCCCGCCACTGCGGCACGGTACGCCTCGATCCCGGTGGCAACCAAATCGACTTTGCAACCGAGCTTCGTCAAGCTCGCCTGCACGACCATTTGATTGATCGGATTGTCCTCTGCGACCAGGATGTGCGCGCCATAAGAATGATTCGTGGCAACGGCAGTGGACGGAGTAGCCGCCGGCTGTCCCTCAGTGGTCTTGTCCAACCTGACGGTAAACCAGAACGTAGAGCCGCCTCCCGGTTCGCTTGCCACACCAATAGCGCCTCCCATCAGTTGGACGAGCTCGGACACGATCGCGAGCCCCAGACCCGTGCCGCCGTATTTTCGCGTGGTTGAGCTATCCGCTTGACTGAAGCGCTCGAAGATCTGGGATTGCGCTTCGGGCGCGATCCCGATACCGGTATCCATCACCTCGAAACGCAGACGCGGGCGATCGATAGCGCCGGGGACCGCCGTCACGCTCACCTTGATTGAACCTTCCTCGGTGAACTTGACCGCGTTGCCCACGAGGTTCGTCAACACCTGGCGCAGTCGTGCGGGATCGCCTGTGAGGGTCGCCGGCACGTCGGCGCCGATTGAGCGAATCTGCGTTGGGTCGCCGTCAGCTCCGTCTCGAGTAGCAGTTCGGTGATCCCCATGATGCCGTTGATCGGTGTGCGAATCTCATGGCTCATCGTTGCGAGGAACCGCGACTTGGCCTCGTTGGCGCTATCGGCCTGTAGTCGCGCTCGACGCAACTCCGCAGCTTGCGCCTCGAGCTCGCTTGTCTTTTGGTTCAACTGCCTGAGCAGGTCGCGCGCCTGGCGGACCGCCGAGCCGGTGCGATTGCGCAGATATTCGACGGAAAAGCCTGTGAACGCAATGTACGTGCCGATCAGATACATCGCCCCGAGGATGCCGAGGCGATCGTGCCAGTCGATCGGTTGTGGATCCAGGTAAGCGAGGATGAACACGTAGCCGAGATAACCGACTGCGATCACGTTGTTGAAATAGAACGCTCGGCGAAAGCCGTACCCGACTTGATCCCCGACCCGGCAAAGCATGAGAAAGGCGAGCATCAGGGCGCCCCCCTCCATTTGGTAAAGCGATACGAGGCATATGAGGATGTCCGTATGAAAAAAGACCATCGTCAGATCGAGCACGCCGGTGCGCCCGTAATAGCGGCGCAGTACTAGCCAGCTTGCCAGGCAGTAGGCCGAATCAATTGCGAACAACGCAAGGAACGCGTGGATCGGAATCTCGCCGGCTAGCCACACGTCATGGATGAGTATGAACAACAGCAACAGAGCGAATCCCAGGCAGCGCAACAGCGGGATCTGCACTGCGTTGACGCGGTAGGCGCGAGCCGCCTTGCCGCGGCGCACCTGTTCATCATCGAGCGTGAATGGCTGCGCGTCGGTCATCGGGGAATCGCCATCCCATGAGGTGCGTCCGTGTTCATTCGGGGAGGTATCCGTATCACTACGTTCACTGCATGTGATGGGGAGGCGTACCGGCACGCATCGGGCTTCCAGCCTCCGGATCCGATGGCAGGCGTAACGGCGAGCCGATCAGTATTCTACGGATTCGGGATCGGTGAGCCACTGGATCAACGCCGCGATCCAGATATTCGTGAAATACTGGACACTCGCGGCGCTCATCTGTGGCGCACCCGCCGATCGCCAACGCTGATCGCTCTCGGTACGATCGATCGAAGAATGCAAGGCGAATGCCCTATCGCGGCAAGGAGCAATGGAGAATGAGTCGATGTCCGTGCCCGCAGACGTGACCGGCGAACCCGAATCCACGTCTCGCTCCTGGATCGGCTGGAATTTTATTGTTGCGCTATTGGTCGGCCTGGCGACATTCCTGTTTGTTTTCATCGCGGGCTTGAATGAAACCGATCCGGGCATCGCGCGTGCGAATAGGGCAGGAATCGGTGCAATCGTTCTGGCATTCGTCGCGATCGCCTTGCTTGTCCTCTATTTGCGCCGAACCGATCTGCCGGGCCTGCCGCGCGTATTCGCAGGCGTACTCGGAGTCGTCGGCTTGATTCAGAACACCGCTGTTCCGCTCGTCTTGAGTGAGCTCTACGAATCGCCATTCCCGACCGCTAGCCACATGATTGCTTGGTATGTGTACGTGTCGTACGTTTTGTTTGCCCTCATTGGCGATGGCAGGGCGGCGACGGCGGAGAAGTAGCGGCCCACGGAGGTCGTTGCTGCGTAGGTTAGAATCACCACAATCTTCATGAGTACCCTCCTCGACAACCTCAACGCCGAACAACTGGCGGCGGTCACGCTGCCCAATCAGCATGCGCTCGTGCTGGCGGGCGCCGGTTCAGGCAAGACGCGGGTACTCACGACACGCATCTCGTGGCTGATCCAGACCGGCAATGTGAGTCCGAACGGTTTGCTCGCCGTCACATTCACCAACAAGGCGGCGCGCGAGATGATGATCCGCATCTCCGCCATGCTGCCGATCAATATCCGCGGCATGTGGATCGGCACATTCCATGGTCTGTGCAACCGCTTGCTGCGAACGCACTTTCGCGACGCCAACCTGCCGCAGACATTCCAGATTCTCGATTCACAAGACCAGCTCTCGCTCTTGAAGCGCGTGATGAAAGGTCTTGGTGTCGATGAGGAACGGTTTCCGCCGCGTCAGGTCCAGTATTTCATCAGCGCTGCAAAAGAAGAGGGCAAGCGCGCCAAGCAGGTCGAGGTGTTCGATGACTTCTCGCGTCGCAACGCCGAAATCTATGCATCCTACGACGAGCAATGCCAGAAGGAAGGGGTCGTCGATTTCGCCGAGTTGCTGCTGCGCAGCTTCGAGCTGCTTTCGCGCAACGAAATGCTGCGCAATCACTATCAGTCCCGCTTCAAGCATGTGCTGGTCGATGAGTTTCAGGATACCAATCGCCTGCAATACCGCTGGCTGAAGTTATTGGTGGGCGAGGCCAACGTGATGTTCGCGGTGGGCGACGATGACCAGTCGATCTATCGCTTTCGCGGCGCGAATGTCGGCAACATGGCCGATTTCGAGCGCGACTTCAAGGTCGAGAACATCATCCGCCTCGAGCAGAACTATCGCTCGTTCGGCAGCATTCTCAAAGCCGCGAACGCGCTGATCTCGCACAACCACAATCGGCTCGGCAAGAATCTTTGGACCGAAGCCGGTGAAGGCGAGCCGCTGCGTGTATTCGAGGCGTCGAGCGATGCGCAGGAAGCCGGTTGGCTGGTCGAAGAGATCCAAAGCCTCGCGCAGAACGGTCATGCCCGCCGCGATATCGCGGTGCTGTACCGGTCGAACGCGCAGTCCCGCGTCCTGGAACATGCGCTGTTCGGTGCCGGACTGCCCTATCGCGTGTATGGCGGGCTGCGTTTCTTCGAGCGCCTGGAGATCAAGCATGCGCTTGCGTACTTGCGCCTCACCGCCAATCCGGATGACGATGGGGCGTTTCTGCGCGTGGTCAATTTCCCGGCGCGCGGCATCGGTGCCCGTTCGATCGAGCAACTTCAGGATGCTGCGAACGCAGCCGGCAGCAGCTTGGCAGCCGCGGTCTCGAAACTGACCGGCAAGGCCGGCACGAGCCTCGGTGCGTTCGTCGACTTGATCGCGAGCCTAAAAACGGCCACACACGATCTGACATTGCCCGAAGCCGTGAAACACGTGATCGAGGCAAGTGGACTTCTCCCGCACTACAAGGCGGAGAAGGATGGCGCTGATCGCGTCGAGAATCTGAACGAACTGGTCACCGCCGCGGCGGTCTTCAGAGACGAAGACGCGCATGGGATGTCATTCGTTCCCGATGCCTCGGACGAACCCGCCCCGAGTGACGATGGCGTGCAGGCTCCGGCCCCCGTCGATCCGCTCGCCCGCTTTCTTGCGCATGCGGCCCTCGAGTCCGGTGACAATCAGGCCGGCGAAGGCGCGGATGCCGTTCAATTGATGACCGTCCACTCCGCAAAAGGGTTGGAGTTTCACGCCGTGTTCCTCACCGGCCTCGAAGAAGGACTCTTTCCGCACGAACAAAGCCGCAACGAGGATGACGGTCTCGAAGAAGAGCGCCGGCTCATGTATGTGGCGATCACGCGGGCACGTACCCGCCTTTATCTATCGTTCGCGCAGACCCGCATGCTGCACGGGCAAACACGCTACAACGTCGCCTCGCGGTTTTTGGACGAAATCCCGGCGGGCGTGTTGAAGTGGCTGTCGGCGCGACACAACGCCAAGCCTGCAGCGAACGCCTGGGGCGTTGCCGAGCCCGCGCCGTCATCTCGAGCACGACGCGACGCGAGCATGCCGTTTCGCATCGGCCAGGCCGTCACCCATCAGAAATTCGGCGCTGGTGTAATCGTCAATGCCGAAGGGTCGGGCAGCGATGCGCGGCTGCAGATCAACTTCGGTAAGGCCGGCATGAAGTGGCTGGCACTCGAGTTCGCGAAGCTGGAGGCGGCGTAGGGATGCTGGTCATGGCTGTGCGGGACAAGCGACCGCCGCCTGCATTAGCCCCGACGGAAGCCCGCTGACCGCGTTGGCGTGGACACTAATCGATCGTAGATCGCTATCGTTTCCGCGGCAATACGCTCGATGGAAAACGTGTTTTCCGCGAGTGTTCGCGCATTGCGTCCCATCGTTTGCCGCAGCGCGGGAGACTTGATCAATCTAGCTATCGCGCCCGCGAGTTGCTTGGCGTCACGCGCGGGAACGAGAAGCCCGGTTTCGTTCGGAATGATTGCGTCTCGGCATCCCGGAACATCGGTCGTGACTACTGGTCGCCCGCAAGCTGCGGCTTCGATGAGGGCCTTTGGGAGTCCTTCGCGATACGATGGTAAGCACACGATATGGGATGACTGGAAAATCCGTGACATATCGGCCTGCCAACCCCACCATTCGACGGCGCCTTCCGCTACCCACGCACGGAGCTGTGATTCTTCGATAGAAGCCGGGTTTTCGGGATCGGGGTGACCCACCAGTGCGAATCGTGCGGCGATCCCCTCTTTCTTCAAGATTCGCGCTGCCGCTACGAATTCGACCACGCCTTTGTCACGGAGCATGCGCGCGGGGAGAATGACGAGCGGTTCGCCATCTGATTCTGGAACGGGGGAAAAGTCGTCAAGTCTGACGCCTGCGCCGGGCACCACGGTGCATTGGGTCCCAGAGACAATGCCGCGTGATGTAAGAAGGGCTAGGTCCCCGCTATTCTGGAGAATGACATGACTGCCGCGAAGCGCCATCGCGTATCCGCGTTCGAGGATTGGTCGGATCAAGCGCGCCTTCGCGTCGTCGGACGAGAATGCATACCCCAGACCGGTCAAGGCATTCACGACGGCGGGTACGCGAGTAAGGCGCGCCGCGAGCGCACCGTAGAGAACGGGTTTGAGCGCTACATGGTGAACGATGTGGGGCTTGAACGTGCGATAGGCTCGGGCAATCTCCCGCACACTGCTGATTTCCGTGATCGGATTTCGGCCGCTGCGTTTCAAGCCAAGTGGCAATAGTTCGATCCCCGCATCGAGAATCGTGTCCCGATGTTCGCCGACTCGCGTTGCCACCGCAACGGCATATCCTGCCTCCAGCGTGGCCTTCGCGAGATCAATCCGGTGACCGACGAAATACCAATCTTCGGAAACAAGATACAGAAGTCGCCTACCATTGCGTTCCATGAAGCCGCGAGAAATGATCTTTCAATGGGGAAGTGTATCGTAAGGCACCGCGTGGTCATTCCCGTCGCATGATCATCCGTCATAGTGCAATCTACCTTGCTGCAACGGGTGCAGCAGGACTCATCAATCTTGCCGCGTTGCTGATCTACACACGGCTACTCGGGCCCGATGGGTTCGGTATTTTCGCCAGCGCCTACGCAATTATTGGCCTCATCAACAGCCTGCTTTATTGGTGGCTGCGGCTTTCCGTCATTCGCTTCATGCCGTCCCCGGACATCCCTGCTGAAAAGCTCGCGGGAACCATCGCGGGCTGCTTCATCGGAGCGACGCTGATTGCCCTGTTAATTGCCATTGGAGCCTGGATGCATTTCAGCGGGCGCGAAGGCGTTACGCCCGCGCTTTTCGTGGCGGCCGTCGCTGTGCTCGTCGCTCAGGGTGTGTTTGAGGTCGTGCTGGAATTCAACCGCGCGAAGCTTGAAGTCATCCGATACGGTTTCCTCCTGATCGTGCGAGCCGCCGTGTCACTATGCGCCGGTGCGGGAATCGCCGTTTTTTGGCCCAGCCCGGTCGCGGTGTTCGTCGGACTATTGGCTGGGTATGTCGCCGGTTTAGTTTTGAGCAACGCTCGTTCGGCGCGCCGTTCCACGGCTTTTTCGTTTGATCGAGCCCTTGCCGGCGCAATGATCCGGTTCGGAGCACCGCTCTCGATCAAATTCTCGTCGGATATCTGGATACTGGCTTCCGGGCGACTCGCCGTTCTCGGTTATTTCGGGGCCGCTGCCGCCGGGGCGTATTCGGCAGGTCTCGACCTCGCCCAACAGTTCATTGGATTCATCGTGTCCGGTATCTATCTCGCGTGCTTTCCATTGCTCGTTCGGGCCCAGGAGCAAGCGGGAGTCGATGCAACGAAGCCCCATTTCGCGCATTTCCGGACCCTGCTTGCGGCGACGATATTGCCCGTAATGATTGGGGTCTTATTTCTCGACGTCCAGATTGTCGACCTCGCTTTTAGTGACCGCTACGCTTTACTTGCTGGAATTCTGCCCGCACTTGCAATTGCCGTTCTTGTGCTTGCGATGAAGTCTCACTATTTCGATCTCACTTTCCAGCTTGCGAAGGATACGCGTAGGCAAATCGCCCCAAGCGTCGTTTGCGCTCTGATCGCCACCGTTGCGCAGCTTACCCTCACGCCACGCTTCGGACTTCCCGGCGCCGCTGCTGCGACCATTGCAGCGGCCCTAATCGGTGCTGGACTCAGCTGGTGGCAAGGCGGCCGCCGCTTTGCCGTCCTATCCTTTGGGCGCGATGATGCCAAGGTGCTTCTTGCAGTTGTAATGATGGCCATGCTTACCTGGGTCGGCCAGATAGTCTTGAACGTCATTCTGGCTTTCATTATTGCAACAATCGCCTACGTTGGTGCCTTAGTGATAATGAATGCCCTCGAAGTTCAACGCCACCTGCGCATCGCGATTCACAAGATGCACTCAGCGTCGAGGGGCGGGTAATGCTTTCCGACATTCGGTCCATGGAACTTTCGTGCATCCGCATCCGGTTTGCCAAAGGTCAGCGTGTCCTTGAAGTAGGAGGTGGCAGCGGAGCTCAGGCCAGGGAATTGGCGCACTGGGGCTGCAACGTTACCTCGGTCGATCTGCCCGGACGTTTCGTTCCGGGCGACAGCCAGTTTCCGGTAGTCGAGTACGACGGACGGACGCTGCCGTTTCCAGATCAAGCCTTCGATCTCGTCTACTCGTCGCATGTGCTCGAGCACGTTAAGGACCTTGAGGCGCTCCTGAAAGAGTTGAAACGCGTGCTGAAGCCCGATGGCATCGCGGTGCATGTGCTGCCCAGCTCGACCTGGCGTCTGTGGACATCACTTGCGCACTATCCATTCGTGCTGCTCTACGTTTTTGGCCTCCGAGCTCGCGAATCAGATGCAATGCGCATACCTGGAGTCGCTGATGTAGCCAGAAAGCGTGGGCTGCGGTATGCCCTTGCACGAGCTATAATCGCGGGCCCTCATGGCGAGTTCCCAAACGCCCTGGTCGAACTAATCGCGTTCCGCAAAGGGCGCTGGACTAGGATGTTCGGCGCTGCCGGATTTGAGGTGCTCGCCTTATCTCCACTGCGCATTTTCTATACCGGCTATTCGATATTTCCGAAGCTTTCGGGCTCCGCCAGGCGGATGCTTTCCCGGATCCTCGGATCTTCGTCGACCGCGTTCGTGCTGAGGCACACACCAACATGAAGCTCGCTCGTACCGCATGAAGCTTGTTGAACGGAGCTACTGGGAGGCTCTTTGGCAAACAGGGCCACTTCCACCGTCATTCGATCCTAAGCTTCCTGGCTTGCGGCATCATCTCAAGCGTCGTTTCGATCGCTATTTCCAAGAAGTATTCGCCGGGACCGAAACCCGCGGAAGATCGTTTCTCGAGGTTGGATGCGGGCGGTCGCAGCTGCTTCCGTATTTCGCCAAAGCATATGGCTTTCATGTCCGCGGCATCGATTATTCGCCAACCGGGTGTGAAACGGCACGGGCAATCCTGGAGCGAGAGGGCGTCACGGGACCCATCCTCGAAGCAGATCTGTTCAATCCACCGAGCGAGCTATTGGGTCAGGCGGATGTCGTTTTTTCCTACGGATTGGCAGAGCACTTTGACCGGCCATCGGAATGTCTGCGCGCGCTTAGCGCCTTGCTGCGTCACGGAGGAGTCATCGTCACGCTGATACCTAACATGACGGGCCTGGTCGGCGTCGCCCAGCGCTGGTTAAATCGACCGGTGTTCGATATCCACAATCCCATGGATAGGGAAGGGCTGCTCCGTGAGCATGAGCTGGCCGGACTCGAAGTGGTTCGCGCTGACTACCTGATGAGTGTGAATTTCGGCGTCTGCAGCCTCATGGACGTTCCTCGCAGTTCGTTGCGGGGCATAAGCCGCCATGTAATCTGGAATGGACTTCTCGCATTCACTGCCGCGGCATGGCAGGTAGAGCGCCTCGGGGTCAACCTGCCGCGCACGAAGCGCATGTCCCCGTATGTGGCGTGCGTTGCGAGGAAGAACTGAGCATGGATGCTCGAGGCAATCGCGTTTGGACGATGGCGTGGCGTGCACAGATTGAACGGGAGGGCCGCATTTCGCGCTCCAGCCTGAATCGTTGCACGTCGTAACCGGGAAACCCCATTGTTGTCCATCGCGTCGATTAGCTTAGTCGTTCTTGTCATCTCATTCGCCGTCATCACGCGTGGCCTCGTCCTTGACTGGCGTAATCATGGTCCATTGGCGATGATGTTTTCGCCGCTTGCGGGCTTTGGGGTCGCATTCATCATTGCCTTCGCGTTGCGACCTTCATGGCAGGAGTCCGGTGCGATTCGATACGTCTTCACGGCAGCGTTGACGCCTGAGGGTTTCCTAGTTGTGGCGATCCTCGGCATTATCGGGATGCTGAGTTTTTATTCCGGTGACCGACTTGTCGACCGGCTATGGAGAAATCGCAGTCAGCTGTCAAACGCAGCAACAATCGAGCGGTCGTTCCACGAGCGCGATTCGCGAGATGCAGCATTCATGCTTGCAGCCTTGGCGGCGAGTCTATTCATAATCTATCTCGTTATCCACGGCGCGGTCGGCATTGATTTCAACGCCAATCGCGCGAGTTACAACGAAAGTCTCTCTGGGCGCGGCTACATTTTCGTGATCAACACCGCGGCGGCGATATTCCTGCTACTAGGATTCCTTTACGCATTCCGAATCGGTCGCCTCGGCCGACCGGGATGGGTCGCCATCCTCCTGTTCGGCTTCGGGAACCTATTGGTCACGAACCGAAGCCTGATTACGTCGGTGCTGTACGGTTTCCTTTTAGTGATGGTCATCAATCGGCGTGCGTGGTCCGAAAGGACCATCGCGGCGCTCGTGCTCGCGGCAATCGCGGCGCTACTGGTGCTTGGAACGGTACTCGGCCTCGTGCGAGGCGTGGAGTCTTATGGGATTCAAGGTCATCCGTTGCAACCGCTCCTGTTTCTCGCCATGACGTTCGATATGGCGGAGACACTCCATGACGTCATTCTTCGTTGCGATGGATTCGCGTGGGGATGGCCGTGGCTCGAGGATCTTATGTACACGTACGTCCCGCG
>JANMUI010000950.1:0-5512 GCA_031391405.1 Betaproteobacteria bacterium | reverse complement strand
CGCCCGACGAAATCACGATCGAACACGATGCCGACGGGCGCGTGGTGGGCGCTCGCGCGAAGGAAGATGGAAAGCCGGTTGACTACGACGGGATCGGCACAATGTCGAAGTCGAAGCGCAACGGCGTCGATCCGCAGGAATTGATCGAGAAGTACGGCGCCGACACCGCGCGCTTCTTTATCATTTTCACCAGCCCGCCCGAACAGACGCTCGAATGGTCCGATGCCGGCGTCGACGGCTCGTTCCGGTTTCTGCGCCGCGTGTGGTCGTTTGCGCAGGATGTGTCGGCCCTCGTGCACGCGGAATCGTTGAAGCGCGACGGGCTGTTCAGTGCGTACCGCTATCCGACCGACTGGCCCAGGACCGCGCCGGCCATGGCGGCCATACGCCGCGAATTGCATACGCACCTCAAGCAAGCGACCTATGACATCGAGCGGCATCAGTTCAACACTGTCGCCTCGGCGGCAATGAAGTTGTTGAATGCGCTCTCCAGCCTGCCGAAATTGGACGCCGCTCACGTTGCGAGAGATCCGACGCACACCCAACTGTTGCATGAAGGGATGTCGATCCTTCTGCGTGTGCTGTCGCCGATCACGCCGCACATCGCGCACGCGCTTTGGGGCGACCTCGGATTTCGAGGTGATCTGGTCGATGCGCCTTGGCCGCCGGTCGATCCCTCGGCCTTGGAGCAAGACGAGATCGAGCTGGTCGTGCAGGTCAACGGCAAGCTCCGCGGTTCCATGCGTATCCAGAAGGCAGCGACCCAAGGTGAGATCGAAGCAAGTGCGCTCAAGCTGGAAGCAGTCGCCAAATTCACGAATGGCAAGCCACCCCGGAAGGTGATCGTCGTGCCGGGACGACTGGTCAATATCGTTGTGTGAAGGGTGAAGGGTGAAGGGTGAAGCTTGACGGGCGGAAGGCGGCCTTGCCTTGGGCGGTCATCGCTGCCTGCGCGCTCTTGCACGCGTGCGGCTTTCAGCTCCGCGGCGCGGCCACGCTGCCGTTCGACACGCTCTACATTGCGGACAATCATCCGATGCTGGTGGAATTGTCCCGTACCGTCCGAAACGGCAGCAACGCGAAAGTCGTGAGCGACCCGAAAGCCGCGACGGCGACATTCGCAATGCTCAACGAGTATCGCGAGAAGGTCATTCTCAGCGTGAATACCGCTGGGCGGATTCGGGAATACCAGCTCCGGTACGCCATCGTTTTTCGGGTGCACGATGGCAAGGGCGGTGAGTTTGTTCCGCCCAACACGATCACCCTGCGCCGCGACATCACCTTCAACGATCAGGTCCTCGCGAAGGAATCGGAAGAGGTGTTGCTCTATCGCGAAATGCAATCGGATATGGTGCAGCAGATCATTCGGCGCCTTCAGGCATCCAAATTGCGCACGCCGGATGATGATTAAGGTTGCGGACCCATCAACAACCCGTGGCAAGACCATGGGAAATCTCAAGTTGAATCCCTCCAATGCCCCAACTTCGCGCCGACCAGCTCGATCAGCATCTCGCCCGCCAGCTCGTGCCGCTCTATGTGATCCACGGCGACGAGCCGCTGCTTTCGCTCGAAGCGGCGGACGCAGTGCGTGTGAAGGCGCGCGCCGCCGGATGCGCTGAGCGCGAGGTCCTGATCGCCGAACGCGGATTCGAGTGGGCACGCCTCAATCACGCCGCGGCCGATCTCTCGCTTTTCTCCGAGCGCAAACTGATTGAGCTGCGGATTCCCAACGGCAAACCCGGTGATGCGGGTGCAGAAGCTATCACCGCCTATTGTTCAAAACTTGTCGAAGAGAACGTGACCTTGGTCAGCGTGCCGCGGCTTGCCAAAGCAGATCAGTCCTCGAAGTGGTTCGCGGCGCTGTCCGAACGCGCCATGGTGATCAACGTTTTTCCGGTCGAACGCGCGCGCCTGGGCCTTTGGATCGGGGCGCGTCTGGCTCGTCAAAAGCAGCGTGCTGACGAGGCGACCCTGTCGTTCATGGCCGATGCGGTCGAGGGAAATCTGCTCGCCGCACATCAGGAAATTCAAAAGCTCGGCCTCCTCTATCCCGAAGGTCCGCTATCGATCGAGCAGATCCGTACGGCGGTCCTTAACGTCTCACGTCATGATGCCTACCAGTTGGCCGAGGCAATGCTGGCGGGCGATGCCGTGCGCGCGTCCAAGGTGCTCGAGAGTCTGCGCGGCGAAGGCGAGCAGCCGTTGCGATTGCTGTGGGTACTCAGCGAGGAGATTCGCGCACTCGGACGCATCGCAGCGGGGCTGGCGACCGGGCGAACCGCACAGGAACTGCTACGCGATAACCGCATCTGGGGCGAACCGCGCCAGACATTAATGATACGTGCGGCCCGGCAGGTGAAGCCGGCAGCCATCGAGTCCGCGCTCGCCCATGCTGCGGTGATTGATCGACTCGCAAAGGGGATCGGCAAAGGCGATGCGTGGGATGAGCTGCTCGGCCTATCGCTTCGTTTTTCCGCAAAGATCGACGAGGCGAGCCTGCGCGCGCTCCCGTAGAATCCCAAGATCGTCTTTTGGAATTTCGAGTCATGGGCGCCGAACCGACTATTCCGCTCGATGTCAGCGCGTACATGCGTGCGGTGGGTCGTCGTGCCCGGGAAGCTGCGCGCGTCATGGCAAAAGCCGACAGCGCGACCAAGAACCGCGCACTGTCTGCGATCGCCGCGGCGATTCGGCGCGATGCCGGCACGATCATGGCCGAGAACGCCAAGGACACTGAGCGCGCCAAAGCGAACGGCCAGGACGCCGCGTTCGTCGACCGGTTGACGCTACGGGCGAAGTCGATCGAAGACATGGCGCAAGGTGTCGAGCAAGTTGCGGTGCTTCCGGACCCGATCGGCGCGATCACCGATCTTGCCACCCGCCCCACCGGCATCCAGGTTGGCAAGATGCGCGTGCCGCTTGGCGTCATCGGCATCATTTACGAATCACGACCGAACGTAACGGTGGACGCGGCGGTGCTCTGCCTGAAGTCGGGTAACGCCACGATCCTGCGCGGCGGGTCGGAGGCGATCTGCTCGAATCAGGCGATCGCGCGATGTGTCCACCAGGGCCTCGGCGAAGCGGGCTTGCCGGAAGCCGCGGTGCAAGTGATCGAGACCACCGACCGGGCCGCGGTGGGTGAGATGCTGCGGATGAACGATTGCATCGACATCATCGTGCCGCGCGGTGGCAAGCCGCTCATCGAACGCGTCATGGCCGAATCGCGCATTCCGATGATCAAGCACCTCGATGGCGTGTGCCATGTGTTCATCGACGACAGTGCCGATGTCGAGATGGCCATCCGCATTGCCGACAACGCGAAGACGCAGCGTTACGGCACCTGCAACACGATGGAGACTCTGCTCGTCGACGAACGCATCGCGCCGCGCGTGTTGCCCCCGCTCGCGAAGCGTTATCTCGACAAGGGCGTTGAGCTGCGCGGCGACGAAGCGTCACGGCAGCTCGTGCCGGCGATGCTGGCAGCAAGCGAAGAGGACTGGTATGCGGAGTACCTCGCCCCGATTCTCGCTGTGCGCATCGTGAAGGGGCTGGACGAAGCGATCGACCACATCGCGAAGTACGGTTCGCAGCATACCGATGCGATCGTCACCACCAACGACGCGCATGCAGAGCGATTTCTTCGCGAGGTCGATTCGAGCTCGGTGATGGTGAATGCATCGACCCGCTTCGCCGATGGCTTCGAATTCGGCCTGGGCGCAGAGATCGGTATCTCCACCGACAAATTGCATGCTCGGGGTCCGGTCGGACTGGAGGGCCTCACGTCCCAGAAGTGGGTCGTACTAGGGCATGGCGAAGTCAAGGGGGCGAGCGGTGAATCGGCATAGACTGGTTGCCTGTGGATCCCGGTGGAGGGTTCAATGAGCGCGGTGTTTACTGCCACGCGGCATAAGCTGGCCCCGATGCGCGAGATCGGGCCGGGCGAATCGATCGCCATGCTTGCCTTGCCGGATGTGAGCCTCGCGTGGGAGACGGTGTTCGCGTAGAAGGGTCACCCATGCAGCTCGATTGGTACTTCGATTACATCTCGCCGTTCGCCTATCTCCAGTTCGCGCTGCATCCGGACCTCATGCAGCGACCGCAAACGCGGCTTCGCCCCGTCTTGTTCGCCGGATTCCTGAACGAATGGGGACACAAGGGACCAGCGGAGATCCCGCCGAAGAAAGTGCACACATTTCGCCTCGCAAGTTGGCAAGCAGCCAGCCGCGGTGTCGCGATGCGTTGCCCGCCGGCCCACCCGTTCAATCCGTTGCACGCGCTGCGACTCACGATCGCGCTCGGCGCACGCTACGAAGTCGTCAAGACAATCTTCGAGTTCATTTGGCGTGACGGCCGATCGATCACCGACGATTGGCCCGCGTTGCTCGCGATACTGGGCGTGGCAGATGCGGGCGTGCTGGTGGCGGACGAAAAGGTCAAATTGACCTTGAAGGCGAACGGCGCGCAAGCCCTTCAGACGGGCGTGTTCGGCGTGCCGACATTCGTCGCCAACGGTGAACTTTTTTGGGGCGAAGATGCAACCGGGATGCTGCGGGACTACCTGGCGAATCCGGCGCTGTTCGCGTCACCGGAGATGAAACGGATCGCGGCGCTGCCGGTCGGGGCGTCGCGGATTTAAATACTCCTGCCGACTCCTGCAGACACAACGACGCAACCGGCGAAGGAAGAGGCCTGACCTGAATGGCACTTAGTTGACGTTTAGCGTGCACTGCGCAAGCCTCCGTTCGCCCTGAGCCCGTCGAAGGGTAACGCAGGCTTTTTGAAGGTGGGCGGTCGCCCGCCCAAGGACGCTCCGGCATTCACCCTCCGACGGGCTCAGGGCGAACGGTCAATCCCCTAAGTCGCTTAAGTATGTGCAATTCAGGCCCGACCATTCTTTCATTTCGGGCACCAGCAATCCGCCCGGATCCGAAACACCTTCTGCGCGGTCTCACCGAGAATTGCACGGCGATGCGCATCCGGCAGATAAGCGCCCTCGACTGCTTTGCGTGGGTTGGGATCGCCGATGTTGAAGGGCATATCGGAGCCCAGCATCACATGATCGGGCGACGCTTGTCGTACCAGGTATTCGAGCGTCGCCGCATCGAACACGCATGAGTCGAAGAACAGCGCATCGAAGCCTTTTTTCGGATCAGCGATCTTGCCTAGATACTGGTAGTTGCGGACCAGTCGGCCCAATGCGTAGGGAAGCGCCGCGCCACCATGCGCGATGACGAGCTTAAGTCCGGGAAACTTCAGCAGATGTCCGGAGAAAAGTAGCCGCGTCACCGCGATCGATGTTTCGGCGACGCGGCCGATCGCATTCACCATCTCGTTGTCGTCAAGCCGCGCATCGCCACACATATACATCGGATGCAGGAAGATGCCGGCACCAAGCCGTGAGGCGGTCTCCCAAAACGGATCGAGCGAAGGGTCGTCCAGTCGCCCGCCGCGTGCCCCCGCGGGCAAGGTCCCGATCATCGCGCCCGCGAAGCCGCGATCGAGCGCCTCGGTG
>JANMUI010000933.1:0-2289 GCA_031391405.1 Betaproteobacteria bacterium | reverse complement strand
CACCGAGGGCATGCACGTGCCGGCCGGCGGGTCGTATGCGGCCGTTGAACACCCGAAAGGCGAGTTCGGGATCTACCTGATATCAGACGGCGCGAACAAGCCATATCGCGTGAAGATTCGCGCACCGGGATTCGCGCACCTGGCAGCGATGGACGAGCTGTCGAAAGGCCATATGCTGGCGGATGTCGTCGCGATTATCGGAACCATGGACATCGTGTTCGGAGAAGTGGATCGATGAATCCGACCCCTTTGCTCAGTCAAGCATCGTTGTCCGTGATCGATGCAGCACTGGCCAAGTATCCACCTGACCGGCGCGAGTCGGCTGTCATGGCTGCGCTCACCGTCGCACAGAGCGAAAAAGGCCATCTCACAAGCGCGATGATGGATTACATCGCGCAGGTAATCGGCATGCCTGCGGTCGCCGTCTATGAGGTCGCGACGTTCTATTCGATGTACGACCTCAAACCGGTCGGCAAATTCAAACTGTCGATCTGCACGAACCTGCCATGCGCCTTGCGCGGTGCGGGCGATGCGGCGGAACACTTGAAGAGAAAGCTCGGCATCGACTGGAACGAGACGACACAAGACGGCCGTTTCACCCTCAAAGAGGGCGAATGCTTCGGTGCGTGCGGCGATGCGCCGGTGATGCTGGTCAACAACAAGAAGATGGTGAGTTTCATGTCAGCCGATCGGCTCGACCGTTTGACCGCCCAACCCGCCCAATTCCTGTCCGAGCAACCATGATCACCGCAAAACCGCCGTTCGCACCGGACGCCTACGGGCCCGATGCGGTCATCATGAAGGGCACCACCGGGGACAACTGGCGCCTCGAGGATTACGTCGCACGTGGTGGCTATCAGGTGTTGCGGAAGATCATCACCGAGAAGCTCACGCCGGATGCGGTGATTGCAGAGGTCAAGAAATCGACCTTGCGCGGCCGCGGCGGCGCAGGCTTTCCAACGGGATTGAAATGGAGCTTCATGCCACGCCAATTCCCGGGCCAGAAGTACATGGTCTGCAATTCGGATGAAGGCGAACCGGGCACCTTCAAGGACCGCGACATCCTTCGCTACAACCCGCACAGTGTCATCGAGGGGATGGCCATCGCCGGATTCTCGACCGGCGCGACGATCGGGTACAACTATATCCACGGCGAAATCTGGGACGTGTACGAACGCTTCGACGAGGCGCTGGCCGAAGCATACGCGGCCGGCTATCTCGGAAAGAAGATCCTCGGCAGCGATGTGAGCTTCGATCTGTACGGGCACCATGGCTGGGGCGCGTACATTTGCGGCGAAGAAACGGCGCTCCTCGAATCACTTGAAGGCAAGAAGGGGCAGCCGCGTTTCAAGCCCCCGTTTCCGGCGAGCTACGGCCTGTACGGCAAGCCCACCACGATCAACAACACCGAGACCTTCGCGGCGGTTCCATTTATTCTTTCGATGGGCCCGGACCGGTATCTCGCACTCGGCAAACCGAACAATGGCGGTACCAAGATCTTCTCGGTGTCGGGTGATGTCGAGCGGCCGGGCAACTATGAAGTGAAACTCGGCACGCCGTTTGCCAAGCTCCTTGAGATGGCCGGCGGCATGCGGGGCGGAGGGAAGCTGAAAGCGTGCATTCCGGGCGGCTCGTCGATGCCGGTGCTGCCCGCGGACGTCATGATGCGTACCGACATGGATTACGACTCGATCGCCAAGGCCGGATCGATGCTTGGTTCCGGTGCGGTGATCATCATGGACGAGACCCGCTGCATGGTGAAATGCCTGGAGCGCCTGTCGTATTTCTACTTCGAGGAATCGTGCGGCCAGTGCACGCCGTGCCGCGAAGGTACCGGCTGGTTGTATCGGATGGTCCACCGGATCGAAACCGGCAAGGGCCGCATCGATGACCTCGACAAGTTGATCTCGGTAGCCGACAACATCGCCGGCCGCACGATCTGCGCGCTTGGCGATGCCGCGGCGCTGCCGGTCAAAAGCTTCATCCAGCATTTCCGCGGCGAGTTCGAGTATCACATCGCGCATAAGCATTGCCTCGTCGGTCCGAACGCGAAGCCGGTGGAACGGAGGGTGGCGGCATGAGGCTTCACGTTTGTAGAGGCTTGGGGGATATACAAGGGGAGCGCCCCCCTTGTTCGTACGAAATTGTTTCCCGGCCTCAACAGCAGGCATCCCCTATTCAGTTTCGACGTGGCCGGCAGCAGGGATGCGACCGGCGGTGCGCGGCCGGGCACCGGAGCTTGCATGAGGATCAAGTGAAATGAGTGCCCCAGTCGCGAGAGTCGAAATT
>JANMUI010000930.1:0-3292 GCA_031391405.1 Betaproteobacteria bacterium | reverse complement strand
CGGCGATTCTGTTGTTCTGCTGCATCGGCGTGTTCAGTCTCAACAATTCGAACTTCGACATTCTGCTTACGGTGGCTTACGGTGTGTTCGGCTACATCTGCGTGAAGCTCGAGTGCGAACCGGCACCGCTATTCCACGAACGCTTTCTCTCTGGTCTTTTTGAGCGCAGGCAAGAGCATCATCAACAAGAGGAGGAGTGCGACACCCAGCAACACCGCCGAGATTGGACGTGTTGCGAATACCGACGGGTCGCCGCGCGACAGCAGCATCGCGCGCCGCAGGTTCTCTTCCATCATCGGCCCGAGAATGAAGCCAACAATCAACGGTGCCGGTTCGCACTCGAGCTTCACGCAGATGTAGCCGAACACACCGTAAGCCACCGTAAGCAGAATGTCGAAGTTCGAATTGTTGAGACTGAACACGCCGATGCAGCAGAACAACAGAATCGCCGGATAGAGCAAGCGGTACTGTACCGAGAGCAGCTTCACCCACATCCCGATGAGGGGCAGATTGAGCACCACCAGCATCAAGTTGCCCACCCACATGCTCGCGATCATGCCCCAGAAGAGTTCTTTCCTCTCGGTCATGACCTGCGGTCCGGGGGCGATACCCTGGATCATCATCGCCCCGATCATGAGCGCCATGACGGGGTTGGACGGAATACCCAACGTGAGGAGCGGAATGAAGGAAGTCTGCGCGCCGGCGTTGTTCGCTGCCTCAGGCGCCGCCACGCCGCGAATGTCGCCTTTGCCGAATTGCGAATTGTCCTTGACCGATTTTTTCTCGAGCGCATAAGCTGCGAACGACGCCAACAGGGCCCCACCGCCCGGCAGGATGCCAAGCGCCGAGCCGATGGCGGTGCCGCGCAAGATCGACGGCGTGCATACCTTCAAGTCGTTCATGGTCGGTAGCAGATTCGTGACCTTCGCGACGAAGACTTCGCGATTCTCTTTCTGGTCGAGATTCGCGATGATCTCGGCAAAGCCGAACATACCCATCGCAACGGCCACAAACCCGATGCCATCGGACAGCTCGGATACGCCGAAATTGAAGCGCGCCACACCCGAGTTGACATCGGTTCCGACGATCCCCATCAAGAGGCCGACCATGACCATCGCAATAGCCTTGATCAACGAGCCGTGAGCAAGCACCGTCGCCGCGACCAGACCGAGCACCATCAGGGAAAAATACTCCGCAGGACCGAACTTCAACGCGACCTCGGCCAACGGCGGTGCGAACAACGCGATGATCACGGTTGCCACGCACCCGGCGAAGAATGAGCCGATCGCCGAAATGCCGAGGGCGGCCCCCGCTCGACCCTGGCGCGCCATCTGGTACCCGTCGAGTGTCGTCACGGCGGACGCCGACTCGCCTGGGAGATTGACCAGGATCGCAGTGGTTGACCCGCCATATTGCGCACCGTAGTAGATCCCGGCCAGCATGATGAGGGCAGAAATCGGCGGGAGGGTAAACGTGACGGGCAACAACATGGCGATGGTCGCGACCGGGCCGATGCCAGGCAGCACCCCGATCAAGGTCCCCAGCGCCACCCCCATGAAACAGTAGAGAAAATTGATCGGTGACAGGGCGACCGAGAATCCTAGCCCTAGATTGGTAAACAGTGCTTCCATGGTCTATTTCCCCAGTCCGATCTTGCGGCAGGCATCGTCCAGCACGTCTGGGCAGACATTGAATGGCAGGCCCAAGCCGAAGACGAACGCGGAAATGCAGAAGATTCCCAGCACGGCCGACAGCGCCCCGAGCTCCATCCCGTTCATGCGCTTGCCGATCAAGATGATCGCAAGCATCGACACGACCGTCGTGAATGTCATCGCCCAGCCAAGACCGATGCCCATCGCCAGGCTCTTGTAGATCCCTAGGTGGGCCGCTAATGCCACTAGCGCGAACACCACCGATTTGGGAACGTTGCCCCAGATGAAGTCCTCGCCTTGCGCACGGCTAATGATGATGAGGATGATCGTCGATAAGTAAAGTCCAAGCGGCTTCAAGACGAACGCAAACACCACCACGGCGGACAGAATCACGTAAAGATGCGGCGGCCCGAATGCGCCGGTCAAGGCGATCAGGCAACAGGCTAGAATAATCTGGTACCAGAGCCCTCCACCCGCTGGGCCCTTGACCGCATAGGCGAGCACGCCAAGCGCGATGCCCACGATCAGTGGGAGCCATCGGAACGGCATGAACTTAGTGGTGAACTGGAACTTCGAGACGAATGCTCGAAACAGGACGAAGGCACCGAGCACGGCACAGAGGCCACCCAACATCGTGGGGAAGTACGCCGGCCCCATCCGCACCGCCGTGCCCATGTTGTAATTTTTGATGGCAACGATCATGAACCCGAGCCCGAGTACCATGAACATCAGGCCGGCCCAGAAGTCCTTGCCGTTCTTGATTTGCATGTTTCCCCCTTTGCTTGAAACCCTGTAGCCCGTCGCTGCAACGGCGTCCGTCGGCGCGGCTTGAATGTCGTGTGGTGTTCTCGATCTCGCTCGCTCTGCGGCAACACACAGTGCGCGCCCGCCGCTGTGGATCGACGGGCGCCGTATTGTGCCACAGCGGAAAGGGATTACCAGAGCGCCCAGAATTGCCTGAGCTTCGCCGATACAGAAGGCGGGCGAAAACGCCTAGATGAACCCAGGCCCCTGCACTTGCTCCTGCAGTTCTCGTTGCTTGTCGAGGAACGATACGAGACGCGAGCTGGTCTGTCGCAAACGCTGAGAGAGCATCAACGCGAGCTCCATGAGAACCTTCGCGCCGAGCATTGGCTGTTCGATGATGATCCGCGCAAGCGACTCGCGTGATAGCACCGCCACCATCGCAGGCTCGGAGGCCACGCACGACGCGAAGCGGGGCTCCCCGTCGATCATCGACATCTCCCCGAGCGTCGCACCTGCTTCGAGCACCGCGATAAGGCGCGGCGCATTCCACTTGTCCTGCTTGAACACTTCGATGCGGCCTTCGATGAGGAGCATCATGAAATCGCCGGGCTCCCCTTCGCGAATGATCTCGACGCCAGGCGCTGCACGAAACACCTGCATGAAGTGCGAAAGCAGCCGGATCTCAGGCAGATTGAAATTCTCGAGCATCGGCGAATAGAGCGTCATGCCGTGGATCCGGCCGGCAAGCCGCGTCGCATCGCCTAATGATTCGAGCTGCGGGAGTTTGACGTCTTCGGTAGTTTCAGCCATGGCGGTCCTATTATGCCGAATCGAGGCCTCCAACGCTCACCTCTGCCGCCGTGAGCGGACCGCGCCGGCCAAGCGCTCCAGCA
>JANMUI010000926.1:0-2477 GCA_031391405.1 Betaproteobacteria bacterium | reverse complement strand
TCCGGGGTCCAGCTCATCTATGCGCCCTACGTGCCGAACAAGGCGGAATACCTGATTCTCACCAATCGCAAGATCCTCTCCGACCAGATGGAATTCCTGGTTCAGCATGTGCATGCCACCAGTCGCATGGCGTCTGGCCTGTCGCTATCTTCGGGATAAGGCCACCCAATTTCGCCGATGCCTGATTTCTGGAGGAATTCCGGCTTCCATTTATTGCAACGGCGCGATGATGGAATGCTGGCGGCGACCGACGACTTCCTGCGTGCCTACTATTTGCGCCCGGAAGTTCGCCCAATCGACGAGTCCGGACCCAACGAACGCGCGTTGCATGAGGCGCTGCTCGACGAACCGCGCCGTGATGTTCCGGCCGATGTTCTCGCGTCGATCGAAGATCCGGACGCCCGGTACAACTATGGCGTGATTCTTGATTTCCGCCGCCGCATCATCGCGGCAGGGTCATTGGAAGCGTGTTACGCGAGGATCTTTCGCGAGGAGCGCGTCGCCGTTCCTCCGCTGTTCCTCGACCAGCTCACCCAGATCATTCTTCGCAACATCCTCGATGGCACGGACGATGGGCTCTTGGCCCGCGCGAGCGAGCTTTTTTTTCGTGAACAGAAGATCATGCTCGACGATGGGGCGATCATGGCGGCCGACCAGGAGACGGTGTCGATGCATGCATCGGGCAGCGCATATGGCAGCCTGGGGCGCCTGATCGTCGAAGCGCAGATGCCGACACGCGCGGTGAATCTCGATGTGCTCGATCGCGAGAACGGGTCAACGTATTGGTTACGCGATCAGCGCCACGACTTCGTGATCAGTCTCAACCACGGCCGGGCGGCCTTGGATGCGCTTGCGCGCGTGATGGAACGGTGGATCATGCATTTCCTCCGGATTGAAGTGCGGATTCGACCGTTGCGCGCGATTGAGGACGAGCGATGGGTGTGGCATATCGGTCTCGATGCGCAAGCGACCAACCTACTCAATGCCATGTGGAGAGGCGAGTCGTTGGAACAGGGCGACCTGCGCCGCCTGCTCTGCCTGTTCCAACTAGAATTCAAGGACAGTGGTCTCACCCGTTCGGAAGTCGGCCGGCGTCCGGTGTATCTTGCGTTGGCGATGACCGATCAGAATATTCTGCGAATGAAACCGCAGAACCTGCTGTTGAATCTGCCGTTGAAAGAGGGCGCATAAGCATCGTATCGATTGACCATGGCACCACCGATCCCGCCCGCGCTCCCGACCGCGACTCCGCCCCCGACCGCGACTCCGCC
The DNA here is from genome assembly GCA_031391405.1 of Betaproteobacteria bacterium. Taxonomy (GTDB): domain Bacteria; phylum Pseudomonadota; class Gammaproteobacteria; order Burkholderiales; family SG8-39; genus SHXR01. The sequence continues at coordinate 1,206 of JANMUI010000926.1, read as the reverse complement.
CCCGACCTATTGGCAGCGCGCCAAGCGCGAGCTCGCCCGTGCCGATCCGACCATGGCGACCATCATCCGGGGCGCACGCCGTGGGATCGCGCTCGCGAGCCGCGGCGATCCGTTCCAGACCCTTGCGCGGTCCATCGTCGGGCAACAAATTTCAGTCAGGGCCGCCGAAAGCGTCTGGCAACGCCTGGTCCAGTCGGTGGGCGGTGAACCCACGCCGGCGCATGTTGCCGCGACCCCGCTCAATGTGCTCAAAGCCGCCGGCCTGTCACGGCGCAAGGCCGAATATGTCGGCGATCTTGCGCAGCATTTCGCGAGCGGTCGTCTCAATCCCAATGGGTGGGGCGCGATGGACGATGAGGCGATCATCGATCTGCTCACCGAGGTGCGTGGCGTTGGACGATGGACCGCGGAGATGTTTCTGATCTTCAATCTCATGCGCCCCGACGTGCTGCCGGTCGCAGACCTGGGCCTGCAACGTGCGGTGAGCCTCCATTACCGGAACGGACGGGTGATGTCGGAGCGCACACTCAGGCGCATCGCCGTACCATGGGCGCCTTGGCGTTCGGTCGCGACGTGGTATCTCTGGCGCAGCCTGGAGCCGGTGCCGGTCGAATACTGAGCGGAGCGTCAGGTCGGATCCGATGCGTGCCGCGCTTCAATGTGTGCCGTGCTCCATAATTGTCCGGTGCCCGCCGATCGCATGCCGGATAAAGCGCTGCGCGCGTCGCATGGGTTCCCGATATGCGTAGAATGCGCAGCCCAAATATCCGAGCGGGGCGGCATGAGCGCAATGCGCCTTAGCCGCATCGAATCGATCTGATGATGAAAACCACCTTTCTCGATTTCGAGCAACCGATCGCCGAGCTGGAGGCGCGCATCGAGGAATTGCGCTTCGTGCAGGACGATTCGGCCGTCGATATCTCGGAAGAAATCCAGCGTCTCCAGAAGAAGAGCCAGGCGCTTACCAAGGATGTCTACGCGAAACTTTCGCCGTGGCAAGTCGCGCTCGTGGCGCGCCATCCGCAGCGCCCCTATACGCTGGATTACATTGCGAAAATTTTCACCGACTTTGAAGAATTGCACGGTGATCGCAGTTATGCCGACGATGCAGCGATTGTCGGTGGCGTGGCACGCCTGGAAGGCACGCCGGTAATGATCATCGGCCAGCAAAAAGGCCGCGACACCAAAGAAAAAGTACGGCGTAAT
>JANMUI010000916.1:0-1455 GCA_031391405.1 Betaproteobacteria bacterium | reverse complement strand
TTTTGCATCGGGCAGGCTGTACGAATCGTGCGGCTCGTCCGCCTCGGCCGGCTTCACTTCCTTGTCCATGAATCGGCGGGTAGTGTCCTGCAGCATGCGCAGCTCTTCCGGGAGCGCCCAACTGCCAAGCGATTGCGTCATCGAGTGCGGAGCGTTCATTGGGATTCTTTCCTAGAGCGATTTGGATTTCACAGCGAGGCGCCGCGCACGCTCGGCCGCGGTGGCTGCAGTATCGATTCGATAAGTCATGCGATCGCCAAGCGGTTGCGCCGCCGCGATCACCGCCCCGTATGCCGATTCAGCGGTCGCGCGACTCACATAACCCAGGTTCAGATCGCGCTCGACCTCGGCGGCATCGCGCGCGAGCGGATCGCCATAGCCACCCCCACCGGGCGAGGCGGCTTGCACGCCATCGCCGGCATGCAGCGGTTGGCTGTCGAGCTTGCTTCGCATCGGCGGTATCCACGACTTGCCGCCGGTGTGAATGCGTACTGCATTGGGCGCGGCATCACCGCCACCGACAATGCCAAACGGGTTGTAGTCGACGCGATCGCCAAGAACCGAGGTAACGCAGTCGGACCAGACGGTGAACTGATATTCGGTCCCGCAGCCGCCACGATGCCAGCCCGCGCCGCCCGAATCTTCGCGCATGCGAAAGTGATCGAAGCGCACCGGATAGCGGTGCTCCGACATTTCGAGCGACATGAAGTTGGCCATCGACAGCGGTGGGTTGCCATTCACCAAACCATCGCTCGCTCGCGATCCCCCAAAGCCGCCTGGATACGGGAACACGCCGACGAAGAAATTGCCGGTATCGGGATGGCGCCCGCCGATCGTGCACACACCGACCGTGCCGAAGTCGGCGGCCGGGGTGCGATCCGGAATGGCCTGCGCGAGCGCGCCGAACACGATATCGATGACACGTCCGAGCACTTCCAGATAGCCACCGACCGGCGTCGGATATTCGGCCGCGACGATGCTGCGCTCAGGGATGATGAACGTGGCCGGGCGAAACGCGCCGCCATTCACCGGGACCTCGGGGAAGATGTGTTTCATCGCGACATAGCACGCCGAGAGCGTCGTGTTGCGTGACAGATTCACCGGCCCGCGCGCGGCTGCCGAGGTGCCGGTGAAATCGAATGTGAGCTGCGAGCCCTTTACGGTCAGGGTGAGGGCGATCTTGAGCGGCTGATCGACGATGCCGTCGTTGTCGATGAAGTCCTCGAAGCGATACATGCCGTCCGGAATCTCTTCGATGTAGGAGCGCATCTCCTGCTCGGAGCGTTCCATCATCTCGCCGACACAGGCGCTCAGCTGATCAACGCCATAGCGTTCGACCAGTCGATCGAGGCCGCGCTGTGCGATCGTGAACACGTTGGTCATTGCGGCAAGATCGCCTGCGATCTGGACGGGCAGTCGAACATTCGCGCGGAACATCTGCACCAGCGGTTCGTT
>JANMUI010000907.1:0-6368 GCA_031391405.1 Betaproteobacteria bacterium | reverse complement strand
GCCGGGGTCGCGTGGTACGGCTTCCCGCCGCTCGAGTACATCGACGCAAGCAAGATCAAGGCGCCGCTCATGGGCCACTACGCGACCGAGGACGTGCCGTTCCCGATCGCCAAAGTGGACGAGCTCGAGACGAAGCTGAAGGACGCGCACGTGAAGTACGAGTTCCACCGCTACCAGGCGAAGCACGCCTTCGCCAACGAGACCGCCGACTCGAAGAAGCTGCCGATCATCGAATACAACCCGCAGGCCGCCGAGCTCGCATGGAAGCGGACGATGGAATTCCTCGAGCGCAACCTCAGGAAATAGGGATCTGCAGGTCGAACGCCGTCACGGGCGGCGGCGCGCCGTAGAAACGCCTTCTTATCCTATTAGGGCTTCAAGTGATGCGTGAATGCAAGACTTGACCCCTAGGCGCTAGCTATATCGCCGCGCGTCAAATTCCTGGAATGCGCGAATTTGACGTGTTATGGTGTAGCAATGATGGCAAGCGAAATGTCCCCGCCAGCTTCGCGCGCCCGGCTCGCCGCCGTGCTGCGCGCCACCAAGGACGTGGTGTCGATCGACGCCGCCGCGCATACGCTTGACGTGGACCGGACTGCTGCCGCGAAGCTGTTATCGCGCTGGCGCCAGCAAGGCTGGCTGCGGCGCATCGGGCACGGACTGTACGTCCCTGTGCCGCTCGATCTCTCTGGCAGCGAACAGGTTGTCGGGGACCCGTGGGTGCTGGTGCCGACACTGTTCGGTGAATGCTACATCGGGGGGTGGACTGCCGCTCACCATTGGGAGCTGACCGAACAGCTCTTCAATGAAACAGTCGTCTTCACGACGCGCCGAATCGCCGAAAAGCGCGCGACCGCACAGGGCGTCGTCTTCCTGCTGCATCACACCGGGAAGAAGCGACTCTTCGGGCTCAAACCTGTCTGGCGCGGCACAACGCGCGTGAATATCTCGGACCCGGCGCGCTCCCTGATCGACATGCTGGCGATGCCGGACACCGGCGGCGGCATCGACCACGTCGCCGATTGCCTTGCCGCACACGCGAAAACACCGACTTATGACAGCGGGCTATTGATCCGTTACGCCGAGCAGTTCGGCAACGGCGCGATATTTAAGCGGCTTGGCTTTCTGGGCGAGACACGCCTGCGAAACCCGGAACTTGCAGCCGCGTGCCGCGAGCGACTGACGCAGGGCTACACGCGACTTGATCCTGCACTCTCGTGCAAGCATCTGGTTACCGCATGGCGGCTCTGGGTGCCTGAGCGCTGGAAGCAGGGCACCGCATGATCGACAAGCGCGAAATCCTCGAATCGGCCTCGGCGCTCCGCCTGCTGCCGAATATCGTCGAAAAGGACTACGTCCTCGGATGGTTGCTTGCGGGAATAAATGCCCACTCTGATCTCACCGACTCGTGGGTATTCAAGGGCGGGACGTGCCTCAAGAAATGCTACTTCGAGACGTATCGATTTTCCGAAGACCTTGACTTCACGCTGCGTGACGAGAGCCAGCTTGAGGAGGGTTTCCTGCGCCGCGTCCTCGGCGAGGTCGTCGCCTGGGTCGCGGAGGAGTCCGGCCTCGCGGTGCCCGCCGATCAGTTGGGCTTCGACTTCTACCAGAACCCGCGCGGTCGCCTTTCCTGTCAGGGCAGGACCGGCTATCGCGGGCCGGTATCGCCCACGTCGGGCGCGGGCGGTTGGCCGAAAATCAAGCTCGACCTCACGGCGGACGAAAAACTCGTGCTGCCTGCCGTGCGCCGGGAAGTTTTCCATCCGTATTCCGATCGTCCTGAAGACGGACTCTGGATCAACAGTTACGCCTACGAAGAAGCGTTTGGGGAGAAGGTTCGCGCGCTTGGCGAGCGGACACGTCCCCGCGATCTCTACGACGTCGTGAATCTCTACCGTCACGGCGACAGCCGCCCATCGCCAGCCGTGCTGCGCGATGTCCTTGCGCAGAAATGCGCCTACAAGGGCATCGCTTTGCCGACGCTTGAAGCGCTACAGCCGAATCGCGCTGATCTCGAAGCGATGTGGGCGAACATGCTTGGCCACCAGCTTCCGATGCTGCCACCCGTAGCGGATTTCTGGGCCGCGTTGCCCGAAATCTTCGCCTGGATTATGGGCGGAGCGGAAGTGGCGCAACGTGCTCGAATCGAACCCGGGTCGGCCGAGATCGCCATCCGCAGCCGCGTCCTGCCGATTGGCGTTCCGCTCCGCGCCCGAGCGCCGCTCGAAATAATCCGCTTCGCAGCGGCCAACCAGCTCTGCGTCGATTTGACCTACGACGGCAACGTACGCCGCATCGAACCTTATTCGTTGCGGCAGACCACCGAGGGGAATTTCGTGCTGCACGCGATACGTAGCGATTCCGGTGAGCACCGCTCCTACCGCGTCGATCGCATGAAGGGAGCATCCGTCACCGGGCAGTCGTTTGCGCCACGCTATCTCGTCGAGCTCACATCCGAAGGCCCGCTGCCCGTCGCCCCAGCAGCCGCGCGCGCAGACTCGGGACGCAGCGAGTCCTGGAAGATATAGCGTATATGTGCGAACGAAAACATAGCGAAGAAACGATGCAAGACGCGGACGATCGTCGGTCCAGCCGCAGGAAGTTCTGGACACCTGCCCATCTCCCGCGCTAGTCAGGTATGGGGCACTATTGGAGACAGAGTGCGCCATTTCTCTTGCCCGGACGATTGGGATGGCGCGAAGGTGACCGCGTTCAAAGTGCGCTGGTGGACATACCATCAACCGCACGATCGGCAGATACCCGTCCCCCATAAAACCGTCCGAGCTAGGGTTACTCCGCCTTCGCACCCGATGCCTTGATCACCCGCGCCCATCGTTCCGCTTCGGTCGTCATGAATCCACCGAATTCGCTCGAGCTTGCAACGATCGACACGGCATCGAGCTCGGTGAAGCGGGCCTTGATTCTCGGATCACGATGGCCTGCGTTGATCGTCGTATTCAGCTTGTCGATGATTTCAGGCGGCGTGCCGCGCGGGACACCGAAGCCGTAGAAAGCGCTTGCTTCATAGCCCGGCACCGTCTCGGCGACCGTGGGCACATCGGGCATCGCTTCGAACCTGGTGGTCGAGGTCACCGCGATGGGACGCAACGCACCCGATTGAAGATGCGGCGAAGCGGACAATCGATCGGCGAGAATCATGTGCACCCGGCCACCGATGAGATCGGCATACGCCGCGGCGATTCCTTTATAGGGCACGTGGACCAGATCGGTGCCGGTCATGCCCTTGAAGATTTCGGTCGACAGATGGCTCGAACTGCCGATCCCGCCGCTTGCGAACGTGATCTTCCCGGCGTTGGCTTTGGCGTGCGCGATCAACTCGGCGATGTTGCGCACCGGCACGGACGGATGCAGTGCCACGACGTAGGAAATACGTGTGAGGCCGGCCACGCCGGTAATATCGCGCAGGAAATTGAACGGAAGATTCGGAAAGAGCGAAGGGTTGATGACGTTCGCCGTCACGATCACGAGAATCGTATAACCGTCCGGTGGCGCCTTGATCACCGCTTCGGTGGCGATATTCCCGCCCGCACCGGTGCGATTGTCGACCACGAATTGCTGGCCGAGGCGATCACTCAACCATTGCGTCATGACGCGCGCGAGAACGTCGGTTGGGCCGCCCGCTGCGAAGCCAACGATCACGCGGACCGGCCGGGTCGGATACGGATCAGCGGCCATTGCCGCGCCCGATCCGATCAGGGCAAGCATCGCAACACTCAGGAAGCGCCGCCATCGTGTCATATCGATCTCCTCGTAGACTGCACCGAGAGCACGCAGACACGGAAATGCCGAGGCCATCGCGAATTTCGCTCATCTTATACACTCACCATTCACACTGAGCCAAAACCAACCGCCAATGCGCTCATTCGCGTTATCGATTTCAAGATTCGTCGTCGTGCTGATCGCCGTGATTCCGCCGGCGGCCTTCGCTCAGCAATGGCCGAGCGCACCGATCATCATCGTCATGGGTTTTCCGGCCGGATCGGGCGTGGACGTGGTCTCGCGTACCTTGCAGGAACCCATGGAAAAGGTGCTGGGTACGCGCATCGTCAACGAGTATCGCACCGACGCCGGCGGCAACCTCGCCTCCGAGCTTGTCGCGAAGGCTCGCCCCGATGGCTACACGATTCTTCTCGGCACCGCTGCCACCCACGGCGTCAACGCCGCGCTGTATCGCAAGTTGCCTTTCGATGTCGAAGCGGACTTCACGCCGATCGCGCCGCTGGTCGATGTCTCGAATGTTCTCACCATCAATCCAAATGTGATCGATGCGCGGACCACGCAGGAGTTCATCGAGCGCGTCCGCGCCAATCCGGGCAAGTACAACTACGCCTCCACCGGCAATGGCACCGGTACGCATCTTGCCTTTGCCGAATTCGTCGCAAAGGCGGGGCTTGACATGGTGCACGTTCCCTACAAGGGCGGCCCGGAAGCGCTGCAGTCCGTGCTGGCCGGTACGGTCTGCTGCATCTTTAATCAGGTGCAGACGGTGCTCACGCAATGGAAGGCCGGCAAGGTCCGGTTGCTAGGTGTGACAACGAAGAATCGCGTCGCCGCCGTCGCAGACGTTCCGACAATCGCCGAATCCGGCGTGCCCGGCTTCGAGAGCTATATCTGGTTTGGGCTATTTGGCCCCAAAGGCCTCGATCCGTCGATCGCGATGAAATTGAACGAGGCCGTGAAGATCGCGCTCGCGACGCCGGCGATTCGCGAGCGGCTGATCGGCATGGGCAATGCGCCCCACTATGAAACGATCGAGCAGTTTCGCGCAACGGTGAAAGCCGATAGGGCGCGTTGGGCGACCGTGGTCAAGGCGTCCGGCGCGACGATCGATTGACCGGAACGAAATAGCGCGTGGGCTCGAGCTCCCGATCGTCGAATGCTTGCAATGCGGCATAGTGCTGTTCCTTGGATTCCGAGAAGAGTCCACGCGCCATCGCGATGGCGAGGCGAACGGCACCGGTCGCCAACCCTGGAATGTCACCGGCAAGCTGACCGTGGCTCATCGTGCTGCCACCATTGAACAGGTGAATCCGTCCAAGCGCTTGCGCGGCACCCGGGTCGCGCGCAATCAACTCGAAGCCATCGCCCAGATATGGATGTCGCGCAGCCTCGGGAAATCGTTTTGCCTCCTCGGCACTGACGTGGTCGCGCCAGAGTTGGATATCCTCGCGAAACAGGGCGATCTCGGGCCGGTTGGTGAGATCGACATCGAACCCGGTGGCAATGATTGCGACATCGAACCGATAGATACGCGCGTTCGTCGTCACACGAACATCGGTGGCGGAGGCGTCCAGATCGAGCCAGGGCTCGCCCTGTCGCAGGTGAAAGCCGGCATGCCGATCGCATCGAAGTACGGTCTCGTGCGGCGGCGGCACCTGTTCCTCCTGAATGTAGTTGAGGAATCGCCAGCGCCAGGCGTCGGGGAGTGCAAGAAAGCCGTGCTGGAATCCAGGAAAAGACGCCCATTTCGATTTATTGATCTGCGGCAACACCGTCCGTCGCGCAAACAGTGTGACCTCGGCGGCGCCCGCTTCCAGCGCGGTGGCGCCGTTGTCGAACGCCGTGGCACCCGCGCCTAACACGCCGATGCGCGTGCCCCCCAGCGATGCGAAGTCGATATCGTCGGCCGCATGCAATACGCGGCCGTGCGTGGAGGAAGCGCGCCGGTCGAACGACGGGAATACGGGCCATCGCGGTGCCCCCGAACCGTCGCGTCCCATCGCGAGCACCACACGGCGTGCGCGAATCGTTTCCTCACCCGCCGGGCCCTCGATATGTGCCCGCACCGAATCCTGTTCAAGGCAGAGCGATACGAGGCGCGTCTCGTTCTCGACGCGTAGTTGCAGAACATCGCGCAGCCATATCAGATAGTCACGCCATATCAGTCGCGGAATCTTATACAGTGCAGCCCAACCCTCGCCCCCGTGTTGTGCCTCGTACCAGCGGCGAAAAGTGAGGCTTGGCACGCCGAGGTCCGGGCCATTGATATGTTTGGGCGAGCGCAAGGTTTCCATGCGTGCATAGGTTGCCCAGGGGCCTTCGAGCCCGCGCGGTGCGCGATCGATGATGCGGATATCGGCGATGCCCTCGCGCAGTAACGCGAACGCGGCGGTCTGGCCGCACATGCCGCCACCCACGATCAACACATCGAGCAGCGGCTTGCCTTCCGGTCCCGCGCTTGCGGACAGCCAATTCGCGGGCGGGTAGCCCAGACACTCGAGATCGCGTCGTATCTCATCGGCGAGACGCTCGAGGCCGATCGGCGCACTGTTCATGTTCCGGCCCATAGTAGAATTCGACGATTATCTCCCGTGATCATGATCCAGCTCGATTGCTACTACAGC
>JANMUI010000854.1:0-4024 GCA_031391405.1 Betaproteobacteria bacterium | reverse complement strand
GTCCATCGATCGATTGATGGGCGTGTTGTTCAATCTGGCCGCCGAACTGCAGGTCATGCGCGAACGCGTGAGCGTCCTGGAACACCTGTTGGAGCAGCGGGGCGTGGTGCGTCGCGACGAGATCGATGGCTTCAACGGTTCGCCTGCCGTCGAGCAATCGATCGCCGAGGATCGCCGCGAGTATGTGAAACACATGCTCGGACCCGTCCTCGGCGTGGCTGCGTCCCGCAATGATGTCGAGGCGAGCCGTGCAGCCTGATCGCAACATGAAAGCGTTCCAGGGCTTTCTGGTTGAGGCGCGTCGGTACTGGATGTCGGACATCTGGAGCGCTCTCAAAGACGACTATGCGCGCCGCGCCGAGGGGCAAGCGGTCGCCACGTCCGATGACGTTGCACGGGTCATGCGCACGAGTCCGCTCTACTGTTATTACGCTTGGCTCGAGCGCCATATCCAGCGCGCCAAATACGCCGGGCGATGGGGGCTGGTTCACTACTTTCGGGATGAAATGCCCGCGGGGGTCGGCCCCGGTCGATTACGCCTCGACGATACGTTACCGATCCCCGAATACTTTGAACGCGTCGACATTCATCAGCATCCCGGCAATCTGATCGACGGACCGGGCGCCGGCCTCGTCTATAAGGCGAGCGCGGTGTCGACCCAACCCGGCGCCACGCAGGGATACGGGCTGCACGAGCGCTTCGCCGCGTTTCTCGAGGCGCTCGGGCGATTCGATCGGATCCTCGACATGGGCTGCGGATTCGGCAAGAGCGCCCTGCCGATTGCTGAACATTTCGCACAAGCGAAGGTAAAGGGTGTTGATCTCGCAGCACCGTGCCTCACCCTTGCGGCGGCTGAGGCCACGCATCAGGGCGTCCCGAATCTCGCTTACGAGCAGGTGGATCTTCGGCACACGCGATACGACGACAGCTCGTTCGATCTGGTCACATCGACCATGGTGTTGCATGAGCTCGATCCGCCGGCGGTGCGTGAAGCCCTTGCCGAAACGTATCGCCTTCTCGAGCCGGGCGGCACCGCGGTGCATCTGGATTTCCGAGTCAAGGATCCCTTTCTTGAATTCATCCACTATGGTCACGGCCGGCGCAACAACGAACCGTACATGGAACCGTTGAACGAAATGGACGTCGAGGCGGAACTGCGCGCCGCCGGATTCGTGGATGTGCGAACCGTGCCGTTCGAGGAGGCAGAAGGGGCCACCGCTCGTGATTGGCCCACCTGGCGCCTGCCGTGGACCGCATTCGTTGCGCGCCGGCCGGCGGACCCACCGGGCTAGCGCATGCGGCGTCTGCTCGATGGCCTGTATCGTGCGACCGGTGTTCTCGCGGTCACCTGCCTCGTCCTGATCGGGGTGCTGACGATCGCGCAGATCGTGGCTCGCCTGCTCGGGACAATCGTACCTTCCGCGGACGATTTCGCCGGATTCGCGATGGCGGGCGCGGTCCTGCTGGGTCTCACTTACACACTACAGAGCGGCGGACATGTACGCATGCTGGTGCTGTTCAATCGCCTGCGGCCCGCGGCACGCCGGCGTGCAGAGGCGGGTTGCGCTGGTGTCGGTGCGGCGATCGTCGGTGCCCTGATCTGGTTTACCGTCGACATGGTCCACACGACCCATCGGCTCGGTGAGCACACGCTCGGACTTCTGCCTATTCCAAAATGGATTCCGATGCTCTTCATGTTGTTCGGGCTGCTGGTACTTGGCATCGCGCTGATCGATGATCTGGTTCGTGTCCTGTCCAGGCAATCGCCCAGCTACCAGGAGCGTGATTTGGAATCCACGCTGACGAGCGGCTCGGCGGAGTAGGCATCGCACGTTCCCGAATCGGCCACCCTCGACCCCATCCGCATGGATCTCACGCTGCTCGCTCTCGCACTGCTCGCATTGCTGTTCGTCGTGCTCGCGGCGGGTATCTGGATCGGCATCGGTCTTGGCATTGTCGGCGCGATTGCGATCGGATTCGCGAGTCCCGCGCCGGTCGGTCAAGTAGCGGTCACCGCGATCTGGGGCGACAGCGCCGAATGGACGCTCACCGCGCTGCCGATGTTTCTCTGGATGGGGGAGATTCTCTTTCGCACCCGCATCAGCGAGAGCATGTTCAAAGGCCTCGCACCGTGGCTCACCGGCATTCCCGGGCGACTGCTGCATGTGAATGTGCTCGGCTGCGCGTTGTTCGGTTCGATCTCGGGATCGTCCACCGCCACCTGCGCAACGATTTCGCAGATCGCGCTACCGGAGCTCAAAAAACGCGGTTACCCCGAGTCGATCACGCTTGGATCGCTCGCCAGTGCGGGGACGCTCGGGATCCTGATTCCCCCGTCGATCATCATGATCGTCTACGCGGTCGCGGCGGAAGTGTCGATCATCAAGTTGTTCGTGGCGGGCATCTTGCCGGGCCTATTGGTGGTGGTGCTTTTCAGCGCATACATCGTGGTATGGGCGCTGTTGCATCCGGATCAGATCCCGCATGAAGTGCGCCTCTCGTTGCGTGAACGGATACGCGCCTCGAAGGAGCTGTTGCCTACGCTTGTTCTGGTAGCGGGCGTCATCGCGGGGCTTTTCTCCGGCGTTGCCACCGCGACCGAGATCGGTGCACTCGGCGTGGCTGCCGCGCTCGCGCTCGCGGCACTCACCGGCTCGCTCACACGAAAGAGCTTCGTGGACAGCGCGTATGGCGCGTTGCGCACGACTTGCATGATCGGGTTGATCCTCGCCGGATCGTCTGTACTCTCGGCGGCCATGGCCTTCACCGGCATCCCGCGCGGCCTCTCGACTTGGGTGGCCGGGATGCAATTGAGTCCGTTTCTGCTGATCGCGGCGCTGTGCGTGGTCTACCTGCTGCTGGGTACCGCGCTCGAAGGCGTGGCGATGATCCTGCTCACGACATCGATTACGCTCCCATTGGTGACGGCAGCCGGCTTCGACCCGATCTGGTTCGGCATCTTCATCGTGTTGATGACCGAGCTCTCGACGCTGACGCCGCCGGTTGGCTTCAATCTGTTCGTACTGCATGTGATGAGCGGGCGGGATAGCAATTACATCGCGCGATCAACGCTGCCGTTCTTCCTGCTGCTCATTCTGACCGTCGCTATTCTGGCTGTGTTTCCGGAGATCGTGACATGGCTGCCGAAGCAACTCACTCCACGTTGATCCGTCGCGCTTACATCACCCTGGGCGAGCGCCAGATCCATGTGCGCCACGCGGGCAGCGGTGATCCGGTCGTATTGATTCATCAATCACCGACCTCTGCCCGTACGCTCGATGCCCAGACCGAAGGATTCGCGCGCGCGGGCTTTCATGCGATCGCGATCGACATGCCGGGCCTTGGGCGATCCGATCCGATCGGCCTCCCGCAGCCAGAAATCGCGGACCTTGCGGCGGCGCTTGGCGAATTCCTCGATGCGATCGGCCTCGCACGGGTCGCGCTGTACGGGTCGCATACCGGCGCGCTGATCTGTGTCGATTTCGCCGTGCGTCATCCGGAGCGGGTAAGCACAGTGCTGATCGATGGGTATCCGATCTACACGCCGGGCGAACGCGATCGGCGCGTCGCCACCTACTTTCCTCCGTACGCCGAGCGTTGGGACGGCACGCACCTCATGTGGCTATGGTCGCGCTACCGCGAGCAATATCTGTTCTGGCCGTGGAATGTGCCCGGCACCTCTACGCAAGCGCGGTGTGATGTTCCCGATCCGGTGTTTCTGCATGAAGGCGTCATCGACATGCTGCGGGTGGGCAACGCGTATCGCATGCCGTATTCCGCTGCGTTCCGATGCGTGAGCGATGCCTTGTTGCGTGAAGTGCGCGTACCGACCTACTTCCTGGCGTATCCCGACGACTCGCTCACACAGGCGCTCGATCTCCTTGCGCCGCTGCCGGATGCATGCCACGTCGAAGCGATGCCCGCCGCGCGGGCCGATGGCGTCGCGCATGAAATCGCGCTGTTGCGACGGCACCCGGCTGGGCGCGGTGCCGCATCCTTGCACACCACCCGGCGTGATGGGGGC
>JANMUI010000795.1:0-3951 GCA_031391405.1 Betaproteobacteria bacterium | reverse complement strand
CCTCCCGCTCATCATCATCCAACTGGTTCAGCAGATTCATCTCCCACCGCAGGTACTGCAACGACGCCTCGCGATTGCCTTCGTGCCGGCCGGCGGTGAAGAAGACGAAGTCGATGCAATCGGCATCCGGCGGGTCGGTTGGCGTACTGACCATCGGCAAGGTGGCGGCACACGCGCGCACATCGCTGATGCCGGCATCGTGCAGATCGACTGCCGCGAGGCTTGCGATGAGCAGATCATCCGCGATGATCACTACGCGCGTCGCGCCGGCCGCATCGTTGACGACGCGCGAGCGGGTGCTCCAGCGCGCGCCGACGGCGTGGCTCGCGCGATAGGCCATGCTCGGGCGCAGATCGAGCAGTCGCGCGCCTTCGATCTGATCGATGCCGGCCGATTCCAGCGCCGGTGGCAGGGGCGTCGTTGGTCGACCCCTGAACGCGAGCCGCGCATCGACGCCGCCTTCAAGCACTTGTGCATCGTGGCCCATTTGCCGCAGCCACATCGCGATCATGAAGGCGCGCACCATTTCGCCATCGGCGAGCACGATGCGGGCGCCCTTCACCCCGACCCACTGATCGGTTGCCTGTACGAGTTGCCCGCCGGGTGCGTGCGCAGCGCCCGCCAAGGTTCCGGCTTTGAATTCCTCTTCGGTTCGTACATCGAAGAGAAACGTCGTGCGCGAATCGTGCGCGAGCCATGTGTCGACCTGCGTGCTCGATACCACCGGAATATCGAAGTGGTGCGCGACTTCCTGCGCCTTCGCACGCAGTGACGCCAAGGCGCCGGCGGTTGGTGCGCCCGGATACTTGCGCGTGGCCCCGGTCTCCATTTCCAGGCCCTCGAGAAACCATCCTTGGGTGCCGTTCTCGAGTGCGACGATCGGATTGCGGATGCCGAAGGCGCGCAAGGTTTCCGCACCGATAATCGAACGCGTGCGTCCGGCGCAGTTGACCACGATCTTCGTGGCTGGATTCGGCACGATCTCGCCGATGCGGAGCGCCAACTCACCGTTCGGGCAGCAGATGCCGCCGGGAATGTTCATCTTCCGGTACTCGGCAAACGGGCGGCCATCGACGATCACGAAGTCTTCGCGCCGTTCCTTCATGGCCTGCAACTCGCGGGCGCTCACCCTCGGCGTGTGCCATGCGTGCTCGATCAATTCGCCGAATGCCTTGCTTGGCACATTGACCCCGGCAAACAACTCGTAGCCTTCGTCTTTCCAGGCGCGGATACCGCCTTCGAGAATGCGCACGTCCCGGTATCCGAGGGTCGTTAATCGTTCGGCAGCCCGGCTGCTCACGCCGTCCGCACCGTTGTCGCACAAAGCGATTGGTGTCGAGTGGCGCGGCACCAATCGTTCGACATCAATCTCGAGCCGACTGTAGGGAAGTGGAATCGCGTAGAAGAGATGCGCGTCGGCGAATTGTCCGGCTTCGCGGACATCCAGCAGCGCGATCTCGTGGCCTTCATGCAGCCACGCCTTCAATGTGGCGGCATCGATGAAATTTGGCATTGCGTTCCTTATCTAGGATCCACCTTCGTATTCGGGTGCTGGGCCGAATGGCACTTATTTAAGCGAATTTGGGGAATTACGTTTCGGCGAATTAGGGGAATTACCGTTCGCCCTGAGCCCGTCGAAGGGTGAATGCCGGAGTATCCGTGAGCGGACGATCGACCGCCTTCGACAAGCCTGCGTTACCCTTCGACAGGCCTGTCCTGAGCTTGTCGAAGGGCTCAGGGCGAACGGACCCTTGAGCAGCGCACATTAAGTAACTGCCATTCGGCGCTGGTCCGACATTCTTGCATGGCTGCGAGGCGGCGGGAGCCCACTCCTATTTAAGGTACAGTGGCCGATTGCCCCAACTCATCCTACTGCTACGCCTATGCGTGGCACGTAATCCGCACAGCATGAAGAACATATTCATCGACCGACCGATTCTGTCGTCTGTCATTGCGCTCGTAATCACCCTACTGGGTGCGCTTGCTCTGATCGGGCTTCCGCTCGAACAGTATCCGGTGATCACGCCACCGGTGATCCAGGTGCAGACGAACTTCCCCGGCGCGAATGCGCAGACCGTAGCCGAATCGGTCGCCGCGCCGATCGAGCAGCAGGTCAACGGCGCGAAGAACATGATCTACATGGATTCGCGCTCGACCAACGATGGGGCATACAACCTCAACGTCACCTTCGAAGTCGGGACTGACCAGGATCTGGCGGCGGTCGAGGTGCAGAACCGCATTGCCATCGCGCAGAGCCAGTTGCCGCCGGATGTGATTCGCCAGGGCATCACCATCCGCAAGCAGTCGACGTCGTTTCTCCAGATCATTTCGCTCACTTCCCCTGACGGGCGCTACGACAACGTTTTTCTCTCGAACTACGCGACGCTTTATCTGTTCGATGCGATCTCGCGCGTGCCGGGCGTGGGCAGCGTGAGGATTTTCGGTGCGCGCGATTTTTCGATGCGCATCTGGCTCGATCCGGATCGCATGGCACGTCTGGGTGTTACGGCGAGCGATGTGCAAGCGGTGATCAACGAACAGAATATCGTGGCGCCTGCGGGTCGGATCGGTGCGCAGCCCGTTCCATCCGGTCAGCAGATGCAGTATTCGGTGACCGTTCGCGGGCGTCTTGCCGACCCGGCGGCTTTTTCAAATATCACGGTCCGCTCGGGTGCCAACGGACAGATCATTCGCCTCGGTGACATCGCCCGGGTCGAGCTCGCAGCGGCCGACTACAACATCACGACGACGGTGAATGGCCGTCCGACGGTGTTGATTGCCATCTTCCCGCAGCCGACCGCCAACGCGCTCGATGTGGCGAAGGGGATCAAGGAGACGATGGACGGGTTGTCGGGCAACTTCCCGCAAGGCCTCTCCTATTTCGTTTCGTTCGATGCGGTCCCGTTCATCATCGAGTCGCTGAAGAGCGTGCTCACGACGCTCGCCGAAGCCTTCGTGCTGGTGGCACTCGTGATCTTCGTGTTCCTGCAAACCTGGCGCGCGACCATCATTCCGATTCTCGCGGTGCCGGTATCGTTGATCGGTACGTTCGCCCTGCTTGCCGCATTCGGTTTCTCGATCAATACGCTGACACTGTTTGCGTTGGTGCTTGCGATCGGGATCGTGGTCGACGATGCGATCGTCGTGGTCGAGGCCGTCGAACAGAAGATGCGCGAGGAACACCTGTCCGCACGTGACGCGACCTACGCCGCGATGCGGGACGTGTCGGCGCCGGTGATCGCAATCGCCCTGGTGCTTTGCGCGGTATTTGTTCCGGTTGCCTTCATGGGTGGCCTGGCGGGGCAACTTTACAAGCAGTTCGCGCTGACGCTTTCGGTGGCGGTGGTTCTGTCGGCGACTGTGGCACTCACCTTGACACCAGCCCTCTGCGCATTGTTTCTCGATAAGGTTCCGCATGGGAAGCGAGGCGGCCTCTTCGGCTGGTTCTTCAACGGTTTCAACTGGACGTTCGAGCGCTTCACGCGTGGTTACACGGCGACGATCCGGCGTTTGATCCGGTGGTCGCTCCTGTCCATGATCACCTTCGGCGTGTTGCTCGGTGGTACCGGTTGGCTTGCCAAGGCGTTGCCGACGGGATTGCTGCCGGAAGAGGATCAAGGGTATTTGCTGGCGGTGGTCAACATGCCGCTCGCGAGCTCCAACGAACGCACGTCGATTGCAATCGAGGAGCTGTCGAAGATTGCAATAGAGCACAAGGCCATGGAGCGGGTTCAATCGATCAACGGCTTCAACCTGCTGACCGGGGTATCCGCTTCCTATCAGGCGACCTTGATTTTCGTCCTGAAGCATTGGGATGAGCGCCTTGCCCCGGAGCTCAGAGCGCCCGCGGTGCGGCAGCAGTTGATGAGCATGTTCTCGAAAGTGTCCGATGCCACCGTTGTGGTACTGAATCCTCCGGCCATCCGCGGCGCCGGTAGTGCAGGCGGGTTC
>JANMUI010000754.1:0-2979 GCA_031391405.1 Betaproteobacteria bacterium | reverse complement strand
GCGCGCACCGATGCGAGCCCGCCCGCCGGGGTGACAGCGCGGGACGCCGCGAAAATCCGGGGCCGTTTTATGGAAGGTCTAGGAATCCGCGCATAAGACGCGGATTGGTCCACGCGGATTCCTGATGGCTGACGGAAAGGGAGCCGTCTAACCCGAACGCGAGAAACTAGGCCAGACCCTCGACGATGCGGATATCACGGATCGCGCCATTGCCCAATTCCTTCAGCGCCGCCTGGTAGGCCGGGCTGTCGTGCGCCGAAGTCGCCTGCTGTACGCTGTCGAATTCGATGACGACGACGCGCTGATTCATCCCTGCCTCGTAGATCTGCGAAGGGTTGCCTCGAACAATGAACCGCCCTCCGCCCGCCTGAATGGCCGGACCAGCGATTTTCGCGTAGGCGGCAAGTGCGTCCGGGTTCGAGATCGAGCGATAGGTACCGACCCAATAGGCTTTCGCCATGATGCTTCTCCTTGTGGTGGGCCATGCATTGCGAAGGGTGGACCGACCGGTGGTGAGGATCGATCCGGGAGTGAGCCTTTGAATTATCGCTCAAGCGCGCGTTGTTGGCCGCGCCGACCGAACGTTGGGATTGCGGCCCTTGCCAATGGCGATCGCGCTACACTTGGCCATGACCAAACCATCCGCTCCGTCGTCGCGCAATCTTCGTGAGGTGATCGAGCGCATTACCGCGCAGACACTTGCCGACTGCACGCAATGTGGAAAGTGCTTCGAAGCGTGTCCCATGCCGGCTTATTCGGCGGCGCTTGGAGGGAACGCGGGGACTGATGTCGTGCGCGGTGTACTGAGCGTGTTGCGGGAAGAGAAGGGGTCGCCCGCTGCGCTCGAATGGATCGAGCTTTGCACCGGCTCGGCTCGCTGCATTCCGGCTTGTCCGGAAGGGGTGAATCCGATGCTCATGCTCCGCGTCGCCCGCATGCGCGCGCTTGGGTCACTCGGTGACGAACCGCAGATACCCGTCACGGACGACAAGGATTACTTCCGGCGCGTACACGCATTTTCCGCCATGCAGTTGACGGCTGAAGAGATCGACGCATGGCAACGGTGAAGAGGATCCTTCGATGAGCGAATCCATTACCTTCTGGTACGGCTGCAACGTGGTACGGCATGGGGACATCGTGCGCGGGAGCATCGCGCTGCTCGAAGCAGTCGGGATCGATGTACGGCCCGCCGGTGGGCCCGCGTACTGCTGCGGCACCACCAAGGATGCGAACTTGCGTGCGGCAGAGGGAATGGCCGTGCGTACCGCCGAGAAATTCAATGCGATCGGCAAGGATGTCGTCACATGGTGTCCATCCTGCCATCGACACATGGATAGCTTCATCGATCAGTACACTGCACCGCAATTCGAGGTGTCGCATATCACCGAAGTGCTGCACCGGCATCGCGATCGCCTCGCGACGAAGCTCGTCCATCCGATTCCACGCAAGGTCGCGCTGCATGCCCACATGGGATTTCGCGAAGTGGATGTGAATGGGCTGGTGGTCGATCTGCTTCGCCTTATTCCGGGCATCGAAGTCGCCGATGTCGACAATCTTGCGCCGGCTCACATGTGCTCCGCTCTCGCGCCGCACCCTGACATCATGGCCACGGTTACGGGCAATAATGTAGAGATGGTGAAGCGGGCAGGCGCGCAGGATCTGGTGACGATCTTTCATTCCTGCCAGCGACTGCTTTGCGGCCTCGCAGCAACCCAGCCGTTCGGCGTGGTCAATTATGTGAGCTTGCTGGCGCGGTCACTGGGTGTCGACCTGAAAGACGAATACACCGAGTGGAAGAATGCGCCCTGTGAAGAAGATGCCGTCGCGATGATCGGGCCCGCGCGCATCGATCGAGTCGGGATTGAATTTTTTCAGAAGCAGGTGCTGCCCGAGATACGACGAAAGCCCCGCGTGGCCTAAGAATCCCCGGGAAGCCCCTCGCGGATGTGGCTCACGAATCGGCTGCCCTTTGGCACCCCGCCGCAACAGGAGAGTGAACATGCTGGTAAAGCAAATCTGGACCGCCAATTCGTACCGCAACTTCAACTATCTCATCGCGTGTGGTGAGACGGGTGAGGCCCTCGCGGTCGATCCGCTGGATCACGAAAAGTGTCTGCAAGCCGCCGTGCGGGAAGGCTGGTCCATCACGCAGATCTTGAACACCCACGAACATCGCGATCACACCGGCGGCAACGAGGCGCTCGCGCAAAAGACCGGTGCAAAGATCCTCGCCCACAAGAACGCCAAGGATGCCATTCCCAATATGGCGAGGGGGCTCGGGGCGGGTGATGTGATCAAGGTCGGCAAGACCGTCGAACTGGAGGCGCTCGACACGCCGGGCCATACGATGTGCCATGTGTGCCTCCGGTCGCACACCGACAAGCCGGCGCTTTTCTGCGGCGATACCCTATTCAATGCGGGCGCGGGCAACTGCCATAACGGCGGTCATCCGTCCGAGCTCTACAAGACGTTCTCCGAGCAACTCAACAAGCTGCCGGAGGACACCCAGATCTATCCCGGCCACGACTACATTGAGAATAATCTGCGGTTCACCTTGAATCGCGAGCCGGACAACAAAGCGGCAAAGGCGATGCTGGACAAGGTCACCGGGCAGAATCTGGATGTCGCCTATGTCTCGACATTGAAGATCGAGCGCGAGATCAATACGTTTTTCCGCCTGACAAGCCCGTCAGTGATCGCAACGCTGCGCGAATCATTTCCGGATCTGCCGGACAACCCTGATCCGCGCACCGTGTTCATCAAGCTGCGCGAGCTGCGGAACAAGTGGTGAGGCGAGAGCGGAGTTATCCGATAGCCAGAGCGTACACGTCCTTCACGCCTTCGGGCAATAGCGTTTCGGTCCAAGTGTCTCCGCCATTTGCGGTGTTGAATACCTGCCCGCATCGCGAGACGCACGAGATCGCCTTCGGATCACGCGGGTCTTGTGCGACGGCCATCATCGTTGCACGCGCTTTCACG
>JANMUI010000748.1:0-3208 GCA_031391405.1 Betaproteobacteria bacterium | reverse complement strand
AAGAACGAAAGCGCAGGCGGCACGGGGTTCTTTCGCTTCCGGCCATCGGGCGCACTTGCAACGGACGCTGCGTTCGATCAAGCGGTCGCAAAGGATCCGCGGTTGGTCGAGAATGGACGCGACTACTGGCCTGATCAGGTGGCCGCGCAATGGGACATGATCGGCACGGTCGACATGGTCCCCGGTCGTCTGTTGATTTTTCCCTCACAGTACTTTCATGCCGCATACCATCCGCGAGATTCGTTCTACGCGTTTCCGCGGATGACGCTGGCATTCTGGATGGTGGTTTGACATGACGATTGGCACCGAACTTCTGCGGCGCGCGACCGAGCTCGTCCCGATCTTGCGGCAACGGGCGGCCGCTACCGAGGCACTGCGCCGTTTGCCCGATGAGACGATCGACGATCTCCGGCGAAGCGAGCTGTTGAAAGCGGTGCAGCCAAAGCGCTTCGGCGGCTTCGAGGTCGATCTCGACGAGATGATGGCGATCAGCGCGGAGCTCGCGCGGGGCTGCGGTTCTTCCGCATGGGTCTATGGCATCTATTGCGATCACAATATTACCGTCGGCATGTTCCCGCGCGAGGCGCAGGAAGACGTATGGTCAAAGAATCCGGATGCGCTGATTTCGTCGGGGCTTGCACCGAGCGGGACCGTCAAACGCGTGCCCGGAGGGTTTCGGCTGAGCGGCCGCTGGGGATTCTCGAGCGGCAGTGCCCATGCCGACTGGACGTTCGTTCAATCGATCGTGCCCAGCGAGGATAGCGCCGGGCCATCGGCGTCGAGCTACTTTTTGCTGCCACGCGCCGACTGGCAGATCATCGATACATGGAAGGTGGTCGGACTCTGCGGAACCGGTAGCAACGACATCGAGATCGCCGATGCGTTCGTCCCTGCCCATCGTGTGCTTCAGGTGTCCGACGCGAACGAGGGCAGCGGCCCCGGAACGCAATGCAACGACGGCCCGCTCTTTCGCCTGCCGCGTGCGGCGACCGTGCCCTTCTCCCTCGGTGCGCCCGCTTTGGGAATTGCGCAATCGATGTACGACGACTTCATTGACAACATGCGTCCGCGTGCCTCGCGCGGTTTTCCACTCGCCGAGCAGCAGACGATTCAGATGCGCGTGGCGGAGGCCGCCGCCGAGATCGATGCGGCGCGATTGCTGATGCATCGCGATTGCAGGGAGAGCATGCGGGCAATCCGCGAGCGCGGCAAGCTCACGATGGAGGAGCGCGCACGCAACCGCCGGGACATGGGCTATTGCGTGAAGCTATGCGTGCAAGCGTCGGAGCGGATGTTCTCAGCCACCGGCGGCGCCGGCATCTATCTCAACACCGACATGCAGCGGCTCTATCGCGACGTGCTCGCGCTCAGTCGCCACTACATCAATAGCTGGGATATTTCCGGCACTACGTATGGACGGATCGCGTTCGGGTTAAAGCCATTGCACCCGGCGATCTGAACAGCTTCTCCGCCGATTACGCATCGGCGTGAATCTGCGTAATCTGCGGACGCGCCGGATTCCGGTCAAGCCGGCATGCGCAGCAGAACGCGCCGATAACTCTTGCTCCGCTCGAAGCTCGCCTGATTACGCTGCCCCGACAGATATTTGACGCGGACCTTCGCGACCTTCTTCCGAAACAGCCAGAGCACGGAGCGCGTGAGGAAGCGATACCGCGAATCGAGGAAACGGCCGAGCGTCTGCACCGCGGGACTCACGCGATTGACCAGCAGGTCTTCGATCAGGGCGAGATTCGGACTCATTCTCTGGGTGATGTCCTCGTCGCTCAGGATCGTGATACCGGCGCGCTCGATCGCCATGTAGAGGCTGCTGAGCGGATGGCCACCGCCCATTGCGCCGTCGTCCGGCCGGCCGGGATCGGTCAAATCATCCTTGAAAAAATCGCAGATCTGAACGATCCCACGGGGCTTGACGATGCGCCGCAGCATGGCGAACGACTGATCCATCGGGATGTACTGGAAGCTTTCGCTGAATACCACCGCATCATAGGCCGCGAGCCGATCGACCGCGGGAAAGTCCTCGAATCGACACTGGAAGACGTGTGCCCCCCCCTGTCCTCGCGCATGCAGACGCTGGCACACCGAATTGTAGAGGGTGGCGGATGGAATCACGCCTTCTGCGCGGTAGCCTTGATCGATGAGCATCGACAGCAGCTTGCCTGTTCCGCAACCCACGTCGAGCACGCGCCCCGACGCAACATCGCGGCCCATCGCCTCGATCAAGTTCGTGTTGTAGCGCTGTTGCGCGGCAGGCAGCCGCGAAATCGACGGCGTGTCGCCCTCATCCCACCACCCATAGTGCAGGTCGTCGACTTGGAAGAGCTGTTGCGCGAGTAACAGGCCTACCTCACGCGAATCCATTTTGACCATGGGTAGCCCTCCTAACCCGTTCCGGCGATAATCCTGACTGCAATCGCGCAGTCTACCTAACCTCTGAATGGCCGTGGCAACTTACTTTTATTTCAACAGGGCCGGGGCCGCTGGATGAGCGTGCCGGCGAACGATCCGGTCGTCTGGGACGATTGGCATCCGGTTGCGGGGTTCGTCGATTTTCCGGCTGGACGCATCCGTACCACGACGCTTCTCGATACCCCGATCGCGATCGCACGCATCGGTGAGAGCGAATTCATGGTCTGGGCAGACCCTGAACGGCGTTGTCGCAACAATGGATCGTTCGATCGCGATGTCATCGGGTCGACCTTGCCGGTCACCATTCGCTACGGGCATGTATGGACGTCGCTCGGCAATCCGACCCGTCCGCTGTTCGCGATTCCGGAGTCCGATGAACCGGATCGGCGTCCGTGCGACCCGGGCTCGATCGGCGTGCACACCGGTGGTCCCCGCGCGGTCGAGAATTTCCTCGACCTTGCGCATTTTCCTTTTGTGCATACCGGCATCCTAGGGGCGGAACCGAACACCGCGGTGTCCGACTATCGGGTCGAGATTACTGCGGATAATGAAGTGCTCGCGACCGAGTGCCGCTTCGTGCAGCCGCAGGCTGCGCTCAATGCACCGGGGGCGACCGATGTGCGCTACATCTACCGCGTGCCCCGTCCGTACACCGCGATCCTGTACAAGACGTGTCCGCCCTTGCCCGAACGGTTCGATGTGATTGCGCTGTTCGTGCAGCCGGTCACGGAGGAACGATGCATCGCCCATCAGTGGCTTTGCATGCTGGATGCGACCAGCA
>JANMUI010000735.1:0-6626 GCA_031391405.1 Betaproteobacteria bacterium | reverse complement strand
GCACTTAAGGGCGCCTCTAAAAATTCGTCATTCCCGCGAAGGCGGGAATCTAGGCTTCTTGGAATGCCCGATGAGTCAATAGGCTCTGGATTCCCGCCTTCGAGGGAATGACGGAAAATTTGAATTTTTAGAGGTACCCTTAATTAAGCCACCCTTCTTCAAGCCTCCGTTCGCCCTGAGCCCGTCGAAGGGTAACGCAGGCTTATCGACAGCGCTCGATGGGACCTGCCGACCATCACCGGTCACGCCGCCCTGCGCAACTGCAGCGCGAGCTCGTCTATAAACGCACCGACCCGCCTTGGCGGATGACACAGATAGCGGTATATCGCGTCGCATCGCGTGGATTGGATGATTCCGCTCACAAGAAAATCCCAATATTCGATGATTACGCGGATGCGGGTTGCCGACAATCCCCGTGCCTCGAGATGTCCAATCGCTTGCGGCACCAGTGCGTCGAAGAAGCGGACCGGCCGCCCGCTCGCCGCAGCCAGCATGCGACTGATCGCATCAAAGTCGACCGCCTCGGTACCGGCGAATGAAACGGACAGGTTCTGGCTCAATCCCTCCCGCATCATCGAAGCAATCACCTCGCCGGCGTCGCGTGCATCAACCCAGGGAAAAGCCGCGGCTCGAAAGGGCCCGACCAGCGCATAGCCGCTTCCTTCACGTTCGGTAAAGAGGCTTAGGTTCTGCACGAACGGGGCGCATCGAAGCCGCGCGTAGCGGACGCCGCTCGCTGCAGCCGCGCGATCCACTAGCGCACACCAGCGAAGGAGCGTCACCGGCGATGTCACCTCCGCACCCTCCAGGCTGACGAGGTAGATCGAATCGACCCCGGCGCTCTTGGCCATGGCAATCAGGGCAATCTGCGCTTCGACCATGGCCCGATCGTAGGTCGGCAGCAGCACGAGCCTTGACACGCCGTCCAGCACACGCAGCCGGTCCGCCGGCAGCCCCGTGCCGAACGGGACGTTCTCGAACCCGCCCGGCAAGCAACCAGCCCCTCCCTTGAGGGAAACATGGCGCCGCCGACCCGGGGCGTTGGAAAGCCCTTGCATCACAGCGCTTGCAACATAGCCGGATCCGGCACTGACGACCAACATGTCTGCTCCTCGCGCGAAAGCGCGCGTCACCTGTGTTTGGGAATACGCCGGGCAGTGCGCCGATCGCCAGGCAGACCCGATCAAGAGTGCGTTCCGGACAAAGCGCAAGTACGCACGGGATTGTTCCCGTTCGGGCGCATCGGAAAAAGCCGATAGAATCGAATGCATCGTTTCGCTCGATAAAACAATGTCGCGTCCCGGATTGGTTCCCGAACGCACGCTGCCTGATGCATATGGATCGGCTCCAGAGCATGGAAGTTTTCACATGGGTCGTGGAGCTCGGCAGCTTCTCGCGGGCCGCCGATCGCCTCAACCTCTCGAAGGCCACGGTGACGTCGCATATCGCCGCGCTGGAAAACCGGATGGGCGTCCGGCTGCTCAATCGCACGACGCGCCAGCTCAACCTGACCGAGGATGGTGCGGCCTACCTCGAACACTGTAAGCGGGTGATCGCCGACATCACCGAGACCGAGGCGACGCTCACCCGCGGCAAGGCCGTTGCGCGCGGCAAACTGCGGATTGATCTGCCGGTCACGATCGGCCTGCAATATGTCATGCCCGCCTTGCCGAGATTCTCCGCACAGTATCCGGAGGTCGAGATCGTCGCGACATTGACCGATCAACGCCTCGATCTGATCGCCGAAGGGGTGGATGTGGCCCTGCGCGTCGGCGTTCTGGAGGATTCATCGTTCATTGCCCGCAAAGTCTACGAATCGAGATTCGTGGTCGCGGCATCACCCTCGTACCTGGAGCGCTTCGGTGAACCCGCCTCGCCGCATGCGCTCGACGGACATAGCTGCCTGGGTTTCTATCGCGCCGGCATTGGTCGCGTACAAGACTGGATTTTCGAACACGGCGAGGAACGGATCATCCGCCCGCCCAATGGTCGCCTGGCGCTGTCGAGCGGAGAGGCACTGATCGACGCAGCCATTGCGGGACTTGGTATCGTCTACCTTCTGGATCTGATGGTCGCACGCCCGATCGCCGCTCGCCAGTTGCAGCCGATCATGGCGGCGTGGACAACGCAAGAGCGCCTGCCCATTTCGGTCATCTATCCGCAGAACCGACACCTGTCCGCGAAGGTTCGCGCCTTCGTGGATTTTGTCGCGACCCTGTTTCCCCGCGCCCCATCGTAGGGTCGCGACGGCGGCCTAGGCACGCCGTGATATTCGTTCAGTGAACGATCGGCCCGGTCCGATTTGTGATTGTTCCGGGTCGCACAACACTGAATTTGCGTGACCGGCATTTATCCGACAGGGCGATCCGCGTACAGTTCGCTGCAACAGGAAAGCAATTCCTGACCGACCGCAGTCCACGACGGAGCCATGCCAACAAGACGTTGCCGTGTTCAACAGTTCCCCTGAGAGCGCTCTCCCCGAGCGCTCGTCAACCGATGCCCGAGACCCCCCCTCCTCCCCAATTCGGGCATCGATGCAGCGCGGGCTTTCGAGCCCGCGCTTTTTTTTGCGCATGGCGCGGGCGCGACGCTAGCCCTTGCCAAGCATGGTGTCGGGCAGGATCGTCGAGATCACCGGGAAGAAGATGAGAATGATGAGCGTGATGATCTCCATGATGAGGAACCACCAGATCCCACGGAACACGTCCTCGAGGGAAACGGTGTTTCCAACCACCCCTTTCACGACATAGACGGTGATCCCGAACGGTGGCGTGATACAGCCGATCTCCACCAGCTTGACGACGATGATGCCGAACCAGATGAGATTGATATCGAGACTCTTCAGCACCGGCAGCAGTACCGGAAGCGTCAGCAGCATCATCGATATCGAGTCGAGAAAGCAGCCGAGAAAAATATAGACGATGCAGACGATCAAGATCACCATCCCCACCGACAATTCCGCTGCGACAATTACTTCGGCCAGCTTCTGCGGAACACCGCTGATGGCCATGAACCCGGTAAAGATCGACGCGCCGACCAGCAGCAGGAAAATCATGCCCGTCGTACGCGCGGTTTCGAGCATCGAATCCTTGAACGTCGCGCGGGTGAGTTGCTTCGCGAGGATCATCAGGACGAACGCACCCAATGCGCCAATTGCCGCCGCCTCGGTTGCGGTCACGAAGCCCGAGTAGATGCCTCCAAGGACCAACAGGATGAGGATCGTTATTCCCCAAATATCCTTGAGCGAAGCGAAGCGCTGCGCCCAGGTGATGGCGAATGGCACCTCGGGCGCAAGCGTCGGATCGCGCTTCACGCGGACCCAGATCATCACCATCAGAAGGATGGCCGACAGAATACCCGGCAGATAACCCGCCATTAAGAGGCGGCCAATCGACACTTCGGTGAGAATGGCGAACACCACCATCACGATGCTGGGTGGAATCAGCACCGCCAACGTGGCGGCGGCGGCCACCGAGCCACACGCGAGCTTGGGGTCGTAGCCGTGGCGCAGCATCTCGGGAATCGATACGCGCCCCATCGCACCGGCCGCGGCCACACCGGAGCCCGCGCACGCACCGAACATCGCGCATCCGGCGACCGTCGCGATCGCCAGACCGCCGGGCAATCTCGCCAACCACAGGCGTGCGGTATCGAAACACGCTCGGGTCAGCCCGGCGTGATAGGCGAAGTAGCCCATTAAGAGAAACAATGGCACGGCGGTGAGCGTATTGTTGGCCACTGACGAGTACATTCCCGAGGCCAACATCGCGAAGGTCGCGTCCGTCCCGCTCAGCATGAGCAGGCCGCCCAACCCGACCAAGGTCAACGCGAACGCGATCGGGATGCGCACGCTGATCAGCGCGAGCAAGACCACGAACCCAAGCAAACCGAGGTGATAGTCTTCCATAGCCGCTCGGGCCACCTTTCTAGTTGTTTAGTTGTTGGTCATGCCGAAAGGAATCTGCCCGGCAGACGGCGCAGATTTCTGATGGCAGACGCTAGTTTTCGTGATTCAAATTGGCGCCGCCCCTTCTCTTGGCCGCGGCTCTTCCGCGCCGAACGCACGAGAGAACTCCTCGATCGCGGTGAGCGCCAACTGGAACACCATCAGTCCGGTGCCAAGCGGAATAATCCAGCGAAACGGCCAGATGGGCACGGAGATGAGGGCGACCCGGTACTCCCCGATTCGCGTCGTGTCGATTGCTTTGTCGAGGGCAAGCCAAGTCATCAAACCGAAAAGGATCACCCCGATCACGGCCGCCACCGCATCAATGAACGCCTGGGCTCGCACCGACAGACCCATCGTGACGACGCCGACGTAGACGTGTTCCCGCTTCATCTGCACGAACATCAGTGGCAGAAAAACTGCCGGGACCATGAGCACTTCGCTGAATTCGAGCGCCCCCGGCAGCGCGGTAGCCACCTTTCGACCGAGCGCGTCGATGGCCACCATCAACATCAGGAGAAACACGACAAACCCTCCCGCCAGCGCCATCGATTCGGCCAGCACTTCAAGCGCCCGATTGGCACGCTGCATCGACGCACCCCGTGGGATTACTTTTTCTGCCACGGATAGCCCTTTGCAGCGATCTCCTTCTCGCAGGCGCTTTGCAGATTCTGGAAGTATGCCCAGGTCGCGCGTGCCGGCACGCCGCGCTTGTCCATGTCCGCGAGCCAAAGTTCCTGAGCGTCCTTGCCGGCCTTCTCGAGCGTGACCTGATCGGCTGCCGAGAGCGTGAGGACCTTCATGCCGCGCGTGTCCTGGAACTCCTTCAACTTGACACCTTCCTGCTCAATCATCTGGCGGGCATACCCCATGTCGTGTTCCGTACCCGCTTCGAGAAAGATCTTCTTCAGGCTTGCCGGGAAGCTGTTCCAGCGTTTCAGACTGATCGACAGCGGCGCCGCCAAGACGAAGCCAGAATTGGCGAGCGTCATGAATTTCGCGATCTCGTAGTGCTTGAACGAATCGGTGAGCAGGATCGTGGCCTCGGCGCCGTCGATCACGCCGCGCTCGATTGCCTCGTAGATCTGGCCATAGGGCATGAAGATCGGCGAGATGCCGAGCAGCTCGTACATCTTCACCCGCGCGCCGCCGTAGCTGCGGACGCGCTTGCCCTTGAGATCGGCAACCTTCTCGACCTGGGATTTGCCGAGGAAGTGGAAATGGCCACTCGCATAGCCCATCATCGGCAGGAAGCCGAGTTGGTCGAACGTTTTTTTGAGGTTGGGCTCTTCTTGCTCCGTCTTGACCGAGGCGCTGATCCCGCACCAGTAATCCCGGGCGTTGAAGGGCATGTCCAAGGTCATCCACAGCGCGGTCTTCGCGGGGTCGTAGGTCGAAGCAACGCCTGCGATGTCGGCCACACCGGCCGCCAGATTCGTCGCGGCATCGGCCTGCTTGAACAACGAGTCGGACCAGAAGAACTGGAACTTGACCTTGCCGTCGGTCTTCTTGGTGATGTTGTCCGCCCAAGCTTTGCGATGCGTGGGGACGAAACCGACCGGCGGAAAAGTGTCCGCAACCTTGAGGGTGATCGACGGAATGTCGGCGGCGGCCCCCTGTGCGAGCACGGTTGGGGCAGTCGCTGCTGCCGCCACAAGAGCGACAGAGGCAAACGCGCAGCGCGATGGGTGTACGTTCATGGGTTCTCCTCCAGTTCATGACGGCCATCGACGAAGGGGCTCGTTGATGGCGAGCGCAATGACGTAAGGGAACCGGCATGTTCGGATCCCCGCGCACCTTCGGCTTCTATCAGCAACCCCATAAGTCGTCAAGCGCGCCGACAGCGCGGTCATATGCAGGCGCGCCGACAGCGCGGTCAGATGCAAGCGCGCCGCCAGCGCGGTCCTATGCATGCGCGCCACCCAGCGCGCTCGCGTGCACCGCTTGGTTCCAGGCGGAGTGGTACGCTCTGTTCGTTTGCCGCCCACCTCTCACCCGATTTCGTGCGCATGAAACCGTTTCTCCTCAACGAGGTGTTCGAAGTCAATCTCAACCTCTCGATCAAGAATGCCGGGGTCGAGGGTGTGCAAGGAATCGTCATTGACGATTTCCTCAAGCATCCGGGCGAGGCGCGAGAGATCCTTGGCACGGCACCGGCGGCCAACTGGAAACATGTCGAAGGCGGGCGCAACTTTGCCGACTATTACGATTGCCGCCTGCGTTTTCCGGTCTGGTTTCCGAACAGCATGATCGCCATCGCGCAGCAGGCGATCCAAAGCGTCTACTCGACGCAGACGAGCCCACAGGATCCGCACGTCGACGTCAACTGGTTCATGCAGGTCAAGGAAAAGCGGGCCGACTTCGCCTTTCCGCATCACGACATCGCGCGTCCCGGCCGGCACTCGTTCACCTGCCTTGTCTATCTCAACACGAAGTACGAAAGCGCAGGCGGCACGGGCTTCTTTCGATTCCGGCCATCGGGCGCACTCGCGACGGACGCTGCGTTTGACCAGGCGGTCGCAAGGGATCCGCGGCTGGTCGAGAACGGACGCGACTACTGGCCCGATCAGGTGGCCGCGCAATGGGACATGATCGGCGCGGTCGACATGGTCCCCGGCCGTCTGTTGATTTTTCCCTCACAGTACTGTCACGCCGCATACCATCCGCGCGATTCGTTCTA
>JANMUI010000731.1:0-4320 GCA_031391405.1 Betaproteobacteria bacterium | reverse complement strand
CTACGACGTCCAACGAATTTGCCACCAGCAGAATATTCGACAGTTCCGAGGACAAGCGATTTACCGTTGCGCCGATCTACATAAACGAGCTGACGGCCCAATTCGATCGGCGCGCCCTCACTGTGAACGGAACCTACAGCGACATCACCAATTCTTTTGGGAATCAATCGAACACGAACGTGCTCGTCAGTGCAGAGGTAGCATGGGACCCCGACGTCCATGTCGACGTTCGTTCCTACAACGTAAATGAGCAGTCTTCCTTTTACGTTGGCCCTCCTTACACGATTGATCCGGTGACCGGTCAGCAGGTTGGTACGATCACCACTTTCAACGCGAAGAACGCCACCAGCTACACGCACGGATTCGCGACGGGGCAGGTCGCCGGATTTACGATCGTTGGGCCGGGCTATAACACAAATGATCAACGAACCGCCTATTTCCAGAGTCCGTTGACGGCGAATTTTTCGCAATATGTGTACGAAGAATCCCTGACCGAGGCGTTCGCCGGCACGGGCGATAACGAGATCTACGCCGACTATCGGACTCTCGTCGATGGAGGCGATGGCAACGACACGATCTGGTTCGCACGGGTTGCGCTCGGCGGCAAGGGCGATGATTACATCGACGGTGCAGAGCTTGCGATTGGCGGAGATGGCAACGATTACCTGGTCGATGCGGCGAGAATGAACGGCGGCAATGGCGATGACAAAATCGTCGGACGTACCGGCACTGGCGGTGCCAATCAGATTCTCATCCGCGCTGGCGATACCGGCATCGACATCATCAGCGATATCGGCGACCTCTCCCAATTTGAACAACGCTACTACGCTTTTCTCGGGATCGGCTCGGAGGATGAAAAGCCGCCCTTGCCCGCAATCGATGCGAACGATTTCGCCGGACTGGAACAGTTCTACGCCAACGGCGTGATCGATCCGGATGTCGTCTATCTCCCCGAGGGCATAACGCTTGCCGATGTGACCCTCAGCCTTGGATCGATCGATGCGCAGCTCGATCTGGCATTGAGCGGTTCCGAGTCACCCACGTATCAGACCCTGAACATCACCTGGGGTCCCGACCAAGGCATTCGCGTCCTGATCCCTCGTGACGACGACCCGATCGGTAGCGGCATCGAGCACTTCCGCTTCGCCGACGGCACGTTGAAGACGATCAGGGAAATGTTGGAATTGGTACCGCCTGCACCCACAGCACCTCTGATCATCGAAGGCACCGCCGGTGCCGACACATTGAACGCGCCTTCCGATCAAGCGGCGGACCTCCGGGGGTTGGCCGGACGCGACGCGCTGATCGGCAACAATCGCAACGATATTCTGGACGGTGGTGCGGGCAACGATCAACTGGCCGGCATGGGTGGTGATGACACTTATCGGTTCGGCACGGGCGGCGGACATGATTTGATCGAGGGGTCCGGCGAGGGTATCGACACGCTTCGGTTCGATGCAGATGTGCTGCCGGCCGGCGTATCGCTCTATCGGCATGGTGACGATCTTGTTGCGGCAATCAACGGCGACCCAGCCCAGGTGTGGATGACCGGGTACTTTGCGCAAGCCGACAAGCCGATCGACCGCATCGAATTCAACGACGGCACTATTTGGAATCCCGCGGAGATCGCCGCGCGAGTTATTGCAGGTGTGCAGAACACGATGACCGGCGCGATCGGCGACGACACGTTCGTCGTTGACCATATCGGGGACACGATCATCGAGGGCGTGAATCAGGGAATCGACACGGTGCGAAGCGCGGTGTCCTACACGCTGCCCACCAATGTCGAGAACATTACCTTGAATGGCCCGTTGGATATCAACGCAACCGGCAATGCGTTAGCCAACGTCCTTGATGGCTCGATCAATGCCGGCACGAACATACTGGCTGGTGGCCTGGGGGACGATACCTACATTCTCGGCGTGGATGACGCCATCGTAGAGAATGCAGGCGAGGGGTCGGACACCGCGCAAAGCGACGTCTCGATCAGCGTTGCAGCGTGGGCGAATCTGGAGAACATTGTGCTGGTCGGGTCTGCGGCAAGCAGCGCCACCGGCAATGCGGTGGCCAATCGGCTCGATGGCTCACGGAACACCGCCACCAATACACTGACCGGCGGTGCCGGCGACGACATCTATGTTGTGGGCATGAACGATGTGATCATCGAGAACCTTGGCGAGGGGGCCGATGCGGTGCTGGCCATCGGTGACTACACCTTGGCGCCGAATATCGAGTCCCTTACGTTGCTGGGGAGTGCGATTGCCGCCACGGGCAACAGCGGGTCGAACGCGATCACCGGCAACGCAAACGACAACGTTCTCGATGGTGCGGCCGGCGCGGACACCTTGCGCGGTGCAGCCGGTAATGACACCTATGTTCTCGACAACGCCGGCGATACGGTCGATGAAACCGATTCCGGTGCGGACGCGGGCGGAATCGACACGGTGCTCTCCAGTGTGTCGTACACGCTCGGCGCCCATGTCGAGCATCTCACCCTCATCGGTATTGAAGCGCTGAGCGGCACCGGCAACGCACTCGCCAATACGCTCCGCGGCAATAGCGCCGCGAATACGTTGGACGGCGGCGCGAATGCGGACACGTTGATCGGCGGGGCAGGTGACGATCTGTATGTCGTGGATGCGACCGCCGACCTGATCATCGAGAACACGGGTGAGGGGTCCGACACGGTGCAAGCGAGCGCGGATTACATGCTGTCGCCGAATGTCGAGATCCTCAACTTGCTGGGAAGTGCAATCAGCGGCATCGGTAACGCCGGAGCAAACGTCATCACCGGTAATGCCCAGAACAACCTGATCGATGGTGGAGCGGGCGCCGATACGTTGCGTGGCGCATCCGGCAATGACGTCTATATCGTCGACAATGCCGGGGATGTCGTCGATGAAACCCTCGCGGGCGCCGATGCAGGCGGCATCGACACGGTGCAAGCCGGTGCGTCGTTCACGCTGGGCGCGTATGTCGAGCATCTCACCCTGACCGGTACCCAAGCGCTTGATGCCACCGGCAACGCACTTGGCAACACGCTGATCGGTAATGCTGCCGCCAACACGTTGGACGGCGGCACGGGGATCGACACGATGTCGGGTAGGGCGGGGGACGACATCTATGTGGTCGATGTTGCGGGCGATGTCGTGACTGAAAACGCGAACGAGGGACTCGACACGATCTCAAGCGGGGTGACCCGAACGCTCGGCAACAATCAAGAGAACCTTACCCTCACGGGTACGACCGCAATCGATGCCAACGGTAACAACCTCGATAACGTGCTGCGCGGAAACATCGCGGCCAACGTATTGGCGGGCGGGGTGGGAAACGATTCGTACTATGTCGGCACCGGCGACACCGTGATCGAAAACCTCGGCAGCGGTAGCGACACGGTGTTCGCGGATGTGAGTTGGACACTCGGGGCGAACGTCGAAAACCTCACGCTGATCGGTGCGGGCAACATCAACGCGACCGGCAATAACCTCGCGAATGTTCTCATTGGCAATGCCGGGAACAATACTTTGAGCGGCGGTACCGGCGCGGACCAAATGGCGGGCGGAGTAGGCAACGACACTTACGTCATCGGGAGCGCCGGCGATGTCGTCACGGAGCTTTCTAACGAAGGGATCGATACCGTCCGAAGCGCGATCAACTACACGTTGGGGAGCCACGTTGAAAATCTCACCTTGACCGGATCGAATTCAATCAACGGAACCGGCAATGCACTCGCCAACATCCTCACTGGCAATGCGGGAGACAATCAACTGAGCGGGGGACTGGGTGATGACATCTACATCATCGACTCGAGCGATACGGTCACCGAGAGCGCGAGCGCCGGGATCGACCTGGTGCAAATTGATTCGACCTATGTGCTGG
The DNA here is from genome assembly GCA_031391405.1 of Betaproteobacteria bacterium. Classification (GTDB taxonomy): domain Bacteria; phylum Pseudomonadota; class Gammaproteobacteria; order Burkholderiales; family SG8-39; genus SHXR01. The sequence continues at coordinate 441 of JANMUI010000731.1, read as the reverse complement.
GCGCAAATGTCGAGGCACTGCGTTTGACCGGCACGAGCGCGATCGACGGCAGGGGCAACGCGCTCAACAACCTTATCATCGGAAACGCGGCCGACAACAGCCTGCGCGGCGGCAGCGGCATCAACGGCAATGACATCCTGCAAGGAATGGCAGGCAACGACAACCTGCGCGACACCTCGGGCAACAATCTGTTTGATGGCGGTGCGGGCAACGACACCATCGCGGGCGGCACCGGCAACGATTTCTTCGCCGGAGGCGCGGGCAACGACACCATCACTACCGATAGCGGGGCCGACATCATTGCGTTCAATCGCAACGACGGCCAGGACACGGTGAATGCAAGTACCGGTGCGGATAACACCCTATCGATCGGCGGTGGTGTCACCTACGCCGACATGGGGCTCGCCAAGTCTGGCAACCATTTGATCTTGAAGCTCGGCG
>JANMUI010000713.1:0-3140 GCA_031391405.1 Betaproteobacteria bacterium | reverse complement strand
CCCGAAGGAGGGCGCTGCATTGGTCAGATTCGCGTGATCTGATTTTACGATGCGTTCCTTTCGCGTGAAGGGAACCCAACGCTGCGCCGAATACTCCCAAAGCAGTGTCAGCAAGCTCGCAACCAAGTCTTGCGTGAACGGATTGGATTCCGTGGCAGAGGACGCATTCCGACCCTGAGCGGCCCTTCGGGGTTCAGCGAAAGCAAGCGGCCGGAGCCCAAGAGGGGGGCCGATCGCGCGTCGCACATACCATTTGGGCGCGCCGTCACACTCATTCCAAGTTTCGGATTGCACGATGCGCCGTAGGCAAAACAACCTACCGCCATCATCAAGCTATTTGGCCAACCCGGCGGGACGGCTGAAGCTGGGCTCGCTTTTGGCCGACATGGGCCGGCGGGCCAAGCTGACCGATGAGGAGTTTGCCGTCTTCGAGCAGGTGCGCAACAAGGCCCCCACCCGCCCCGTGAGCTTCGAATGATCCTGCTGGAGACCAACCCGGTGTCGGGGCCGCTGCGCCAAGTACCCGACGCCAGCGTGATCGAGTAGATCGACGCCCAGTCCCTGGAAACGCTATTCCCCTCTGCCATCACGTTCGCCGAGCTGCGCGGAGGCGTGGCGCTGCTGCCCGCGGGCAAGCGCCGGGCAGGCTTGCAGGAAAGCCTGGATGTCGAGAAGCCATCGGGGAATTGACGAACGAGCCGCACAGATTGACTGCCAGATTGGCTTAGACTAGTCGCATGCCGACAATCAGCATGTTTTTCGGGATTGCGATCCGGATGTATTACGATGATCATGCGCCTCCGCATTTTCATGCATATTACGGCAGTGACGTTGCAGTCATTGCCGTTGATACGCTTGAAGTGATGGAGGGTTGGCTACCGAAACGCGCCACGGCGCTTGTGTTGGAATGGGCGCAGGAACATCGCGTTGAGCTTCGTGAAGATTAGCGTCTCGCGGAAGCGCACCAGGTGCTGAATCCAATAGCACCGCTTGCATAGATTGAAGAATGCCATGCAGAAAGTCGTGAAAGTCGAAGCACTGGATGGTTATCGATTGTCCGTCTATTTTGATGACGGCGTGGCGGGAACCGTGGATCTTTCCGAGCGTCTGTTCGGCCCGGTGTTTGAACCGCTCAAAGACCCGGCTTATTTCCGGCGCGCGGCAATCGATGAGTTCGGCGCGGTGTGCTGGCCCAATGGCGCTGACCTTGCGCCGGATGCCTTGCATGCCCGATTGCGAAAGCAGTCTGCCGCGGTTGCATGAATCAGCCATCCGTCGTTTTGACGAGTGCTTTCCCCCGGCCTTGTGCGCGCAACTGCCCGGCCACGAAGTCAAAACAGTCGCTGAGGCTGAGCAGTAGTTTTCCGGCCTGACAATCGTCGTCATCGTGGTTGCCGCCACGAACAACGACATCGAGGTACTTCGCCCATTGATGCCAAAGGTGCGCGAGGCGATGTTGAGGGCCAGACCAGGGGTCGTGACGCATGTTGCCGCGTGGATCCGATGCTCGGTGATCACGTTGTCGACGCCGCGAGTCCATAGGACTAAAGGGGTCAGCGTTAATTTTCTTCGCGAAGCAATTAACGCTGACCCCTTTGATACTTCGATGGCGATGCAGTCTACACTCGGGGAAGAGGACGGAAACCATGCCAAGACCGCGCCATGCAGTGCACTTCCTGATCGCAATCTGGGTCCTTACCGGCAGCCTTACAGCGCTGGCCCAGACCTACCCCTCGCGCCCGGTGCGATTCATTGCACCGTTCCCGCCCGGCGGCGCCGTCGACGTAGTGACGCGCATCGTCGCAGCAGGGCTGTCTGAAACCCTGGGGCAGGCGGTGGTAGTGGAAAACCGCTCCGGGGCCGGCGGAACGCTCGGCGCCGATGCCGCATCGAAAGCGCAGCCCGATGGGTACACGCTGTTGAGCGGTGGCATCGCCACGCACGGAATCGCACCGGCCCTGTACAGCAAACTTGGCTATGACGCGGTGCGCGACTTTTCGCCGCTCTCAATGATCGGCACGACGCCCAATATACTGGTCGTCAATCCGTCGCTCCCGGTTCGCACGGTCGCCGAATTCGTCGCCCACGCGAAGGCGTCCCCGCGCAAGCTCGACTACGGCTCTCCCGGCGTGGGAACGTCGCCGCAGCTCACCATGGAATTGTTCAAGTCCATGACGGGCATCGACATGGTTCACATCCCGTACAAGGGGAATGCGCCGGCCCTCGCCGACCTGCTTGGCGGCCAACTTCCGGTGATGTTCGACAACCTGCCGGGGCAGATGGCGATGATCCGCGCAGGAAGGGTCCGGGTGCTGGGGGTCAGCTCGGCGGCGCGCCATCCGAGCATTCCCGACGTTCCAACCATAGCGGAGAGCGGCCTTGCGGGATTCGAGGTCGTGGTCTGGTACGCGGTGTTCGTTGCGGGCACACCGCCCAGGGACGTGCTTGCCCGCCTCACCGAAGCGGCCCACCGGGCCGTCAATTCCCCGGACACGCTTCGACGTCTGGCCGAGCAGGGTGTGGATCCCGGCGCGTCGAGCCCCGAGCAGCTCGCCGCGCGCGTTCGGTCGGAAATAGCGAAATGGTCGAAAGTCGTGAAGGATGCCGGCCTGCCGGTACAGTGAAAAAATTGCCGCGACATGAGCGCCAATGGCCGATGCTGTCGGCGGGCGATGATGCAGGCGTTGCCATCGAAGGACCTGGGGTTATCTCCGGTATTCCTCGCCCTGGCACCCGACGAAATGCAAAAGCGGAACCTGTCCGCCTATCTCCGGTCCGCAACCTAGATACGGCCCGCGCCCCGTCTTCAATTTGTTTGGCAGGTCCTTGATCCAGTAGTAGTCTTCCAGCCTGAACGGGAGGATTTCGCCATGCGACGTAGCATCAGAATTTGCATGATAGGTGGAACATCGCCGTGTTAAACCACGGAAGGCTTCCGTTGATTACACGTTAGCTGACTAAGGACTCAGAATGAGCATCCACATATTGAGTGCGAACGGCCTGGTTCAGGATCTCGCGGCGGATCGCGTGACGCCCCAACAGCAAGCCGTGTATTTGATACTGAACTTTTGCGTCTGGATCGTGCCCTCGTATCTGTACCTTTTTCCCGCACCTACTACAACGGAAGTGCAGTCGTTCTT
>JANMUI010000704.1:0-4935 GCA_031391405.1 Betaproteobacteria bacterium | reverse complement strand
GACCGATCGAGTATCTCCGAGTTGCTGGACCACATGATCGAGCGTGAGTTTCTATTCGAGTCCGATGGGCTCGTGCAGATTGGTCCGGCCACCGAACGGCTGTACGGCCGCGGACACTACAAGGACTTGCTGGCCTCCTTTAGCGGGTCGCCTCTCCTCGCTGGACGTTTCGGTGCAACCGAAATCGGATACATCGATCCTACGAGTCTGACAGGAGAGCCGAGCGATCGATTGATCTTGCTGGGCGGGCGTAGTTGGCGCGTTGTCGAGATCGAGTGGTCATGCCGGGTCGTGTGGCTTGAACCGGCGGCCACAGGAGGCAAGTCCAAATGGGTGGGGAGTGCGCGTGTTCTCGGCCGGGAAGTGTGTAAGGCCATCGAGGCTACGCTACGGGACGGCTTCCCGACACCGACCACGGCCTCGAAGCGAGCAAAGGCTGAATTTGAACGGCTGATCGAGGAGATGCCTGCTCCGCGTGAGGACGATTCGATCGTCACTACACGAACCGTTGCAGGGACCACGCGAATCTGGACGTTCGCGGGAATGCGAGCAAATCGCACGCTCAAAGAATATCTGAAGAGTCAAGCGGATGTGGCTGGAGTCGACGATCTTGGGATTGAGCTAAGCGGGTCGACGGACTGCGTGATCGCGGCGTCCACGTATCGCGCATCCTCGATCGTCTTGGGCACGCGAGACTTGGCGACGTTCAGCAAGGCGATCAAGTTCGTCGACTGTCTTCCGGATTCGCTGATCAAACGCGTCGTACTGGCACGAAACTTCGAGGACTTGAGTATCGGGACAGCGACCGGCCGTCCCGAATAAGCTTATCGTCTCAGACTTGGCGGCGGGCCTCGTTGGCGGGCTGGGCATCGCTCCCGGCGCCAATATCGGTGCGGACCACGCCATGTTTGAGGCGGTGCACGGCAGCGCATCCGACGTCGCCGGACGCGACATTGCCAATCCGATGTCGATGGTCCTTCTCGGCGGTTATGGTGCTGCGCTTCATCGACGAGAGCGCGGCCGCCGAGCGGATCGCACAGGCGCTGACAGCGGTGCTCGCCGCACAGCTGATCTTGCGCGCAAGCAGCGGAGAGAGAAGGCCGGCAGCCGCGCTTACGGGCAGCGCGAGATCTAATTCACCGGAAAATCCCGCAAATCAGGCGGTGCAGCGTTTGGGCGCTTCAGCAGCCGCTCTTCCGGTTCGCCCGCCTTCAAGCGTGCGGTCATCTCGTCGGGATCGAACACCACCCCGATCGGGTTCTGGGTGAATTCACCGTTCGCGAAATACTCGGCGAATTTCTCCTCGGGCACATTGTCGACCTGCAGCTCGATCTGGTTCTTGTCCGGATCGAAGTAGTACATCGAGGTCGTGGGTCCGTGGTTGATGCAGAACTGCGGCTTGATGTCGTGCTCGTCCTTCAACCGGTTGTAGGTGTACATCAGGTCCTTGAGGCCCGTGTAGGTGAACGCGACATGGTGCAGGCCGCAAGCCATGTCGACATGGTCCTTGACACCGGGCAGCGCGAGCACCGCGACACGATGATGCTCGTTGTCGTAGGTGACGAAGCCGATCATCGGTGTCTCGAGCATGGCCTCGCCCTCGAGCACCTTCTTGTACCAATCGAGAATCGTCTGCACGCGACCCTCCTTGGTGCGCAACACGAAATGGGCCAGCTTCTTCGGCGCGATCCGCCCGCGCTCTTTTGCCGTTTTGGGCATTTTGGCGACAGCACTCATTGGCATCTCCTCAAGGTGGATTGGGAAAGTGACCCGCGCCTGATTCTCACACCTTTCCGAGGGGGATTCAATCGCTGCCGTTCGTGATTGACACCTCTCCGGCGCCCTTCTAAGCTGGCCGGGCCATAGGGCGGGCTGTGCGCTCCTGCATGTCCGTCGCCACTTCATCTCGATAGGCGGGGCTTTCAAATGGGCAAGGTCTACATCGTCGGCGTCGGCATGACGCCCTTCGGCAAGTTCATCGACCGCTCGGTCAAGGACCTCACCAACCAGGCGGTGACTGCTGCACTGCAAGACGCCGGCGCGAGCAAGGAAGATGTCAGGGCTGCGTTTTTCGCGAACGCCACGCAATCGCCGCTTGAAGGTCAGCACATGATCGGTGGGCAGATCGCGCTTCGGAGCATGGGCTTCGAAGGCGTGCCGGTCATGAATGTCGAGAACGCCTGCGCCAGTGCGTCGAGCGCACTCCACATGGCTTATGCGTACATTCGCGGCGGCATGGCTGACGTCGTCCTCGCCGTCGGTGCGGAGAAAATGTACGGCACCGACCGCGAGAAGACTTTCTCCGTGTTCAACGGTGCCTGGGACGTTCATGCGGTCGATGCGATTACCGCCGATCTTGCCAGCCTGGGCGAAGGGATTGCGACGCCGGCTGGTGTCAGCGAGCCCGGCGAGCGCAGCATCTTCATGGATGTCTATGCGTCGATGGCCAAATTCCATATGAAATCATTCGGCACGACACAGCGCCATCTTGCATGCATCGCGGCAAAGAATCACGACCACTCCGCCCACAACCCGTTGTCCCAATATCGCAAAGGGATGGGCATCGATGAGGTGCTCGCTGCGCGTACCATCTCGTGGCCGCTCACCTTGCCGATGTGCTCGCCGATCAGCGACGGCGCGGCCGCAGCGCTCCTTGTTGATGAATCGGCGCTGCATCGCTTTCCGAATGCGCATCCGATTGCTGTGCTCGGAACCGCCATTCGAAGCGGCGTGTCGCGCCGGGCCGATGAATACGACAAGCATGTGTGCCGCAGCGCCGCGCTGGCAGCGTACGAGGCGGCCGGGGTCGGACCCCAAGATGTGTCGGTCGCCGAAGTCCACGATGCGTCGGCCTTCGCCGAGTTGTTGCAGACGGAATTGCTCGGCTTCTGCGCACCGGGTGAAGGTGGACCATTCGCCGAATCGGGGGCGAGCACCTTGGGCGGGCGCCTCCCGGTCAATCCATCGGGCGGGCTGGAATCGAAGGGGCATCCGATCGGGGCAACAGGACTCGGACAAATATTCGAGCTGGTCATCCAATTGCGGGGCGAAGCGGGCACGCGGCAGGTGCCTCATGCACGTATCGCCCTCGCTGAAAACGGCGGCGGCCTCTACGGCTTCGAAGAGGCGGTCGGTTGCGTTACGATCCTCGGACGGGATCGCGCCTCGTGAATGTCGCGCATCTCCTGGTTGCCGCGGCGCGCGCCCACCCGGAGCGCTCGTCGATCTCGGTCGGTGGATCGCACGTTTGCGACTATCGAACATTCATCGAACGCGTAGCGCGGCTCGCAGCGAGCCTGCGTGCGCTCTCGGGCGATCGATCGGGCGAGCGGGTCGTTGTCGTGGCGACCAACTCACCGGATTACATCGAGCTGATGTGGGCCACCTGGTACGCGGGGCTCTGCATCGTTCCAGTGAATGCGAGACTCCACCCGAAGGAGATTGCTTACATCCTCGAGCACGCCGGCGCGGTCCTTCTCTTCGTGAGCGCGGACCTTGAAAGCACGCTGGGGCCGGTCGCCGCAACCGTCCCCATGCTGAAGCGCATGTTGGTATTCGGTTCGCGCGCACACGAACACCTATACACGCCTGCACCCATGGCAATGCATCGGTCCGCGGCACTCGATCCGGCATGGCTCTTCTACACCAGCGGGACAACCGGCCGGCCCAAGGGTGCGACGCTCACACACCACAATCTGCTGCAGATGACATTGCGCAATTACGCGGATATCGACGCGATCGGACCCGACGATGCGATCCTGCATGTGGCGCCGCTGTCCCATGCCAGTGGCCTCTTCGCGCTCTATTACGCGGCAAAGGGCGCGCATCAAGTCATTCCGGAATCGCACAGCTTCGACGAAGAAGAACTGGTCGATTTGATCGCGCACCACCCCAACAGCATGGTATTCCTCGCCCCCACCATGCTGAACCGGTTCAGCGCGCATCCGGCCAGCGGCAACATTCGACGGGATCAATTGAAGACGATCATTTACGGCGGCGCACCGATGTACCTGGAGGACCTCAAACGAGCGCTCGCCCGCTTCGGGCCGTGCTTGTGGCAAGGCTACGGACAGGGCGAGACGCCCAACACGATCTCCTATCTGTCCAAAGCGTGGCACGCCCGCACCGACGATCCGCGCTACGACCTGATCCTCGGATCGGTGGGCGTACCCCGTACCGGTATTGCGGTAAGAGTTGTCGACGCAGACGATCGCGACATGCCGATCGGTGAGATCGGCGAGGTGATCGTGCAAAGCGAAGTCACCATGACCGGCTACTGGAACAATCCGGAGGCCACCGCCCGCACCCTGCATGGCGGATGGCTCCACACCGGGGATCTTGGCGTGTTCGACGAGCATGGGTTTCTCAGTCTGAAGGATCGATCGAAAGACGTCATCATTTCCGGCGGCAGCAATATCTATCCGCGTGAGGTCGAAGAGGTGCTGCTGCAACACGCCGATATCGTCGAAGCGTCGGTCATCGGCCGGCAGAGCAAGGATTGGGGCGAAGAAGTCATCGCGTTCGTGGTGCGACGCGAAGGGAGCCTGGCGGATGAAGCGGCGCTCGATGCGCTTTGCCTCGCAAATATCGCCCGCTTCAAACGCCCGAAGGCATACTATTTCGTGCCGAGCCTACCGAAGAGCAACTACGGCAAGATCCTGAAGACCGAGCTCCGCGAGCAGGCGAGGCAGATCGCGCAGTCAGAATAGAAATTTCCCAAGCACGCGTGCCCTAAGCACCGAGGAGACTATGGAGACACTGACCCGAGTCCGTCCGGACATTCGCCCGTTGACGAATCATGTCGGCGCCGAAGCGCTCAACTACGACGTCAAGCAGCTCGACGACGATGCCCTGCATCTCCTCGAACGAACGCTCTACGACCGCACCATGCTGGTCATTCGCAACCAGCTCCTGAATCCGGACGCCCAACTCGCC
>JANMUI010000698.1:0-5072 GCA_031391405.1 Betaproteobacteria bacterium | reverse complement strand
ACAGTGATCGTGCTGCTGCGCAACCACCGCGTGCTCTACCGTTTTCGCTTTATCTTCGGGCTGGCCGGCATCGTGCTGCTCGTCATCCCGGTGTTCTTCCTCGCATGCAGCCGGCCGCGCGAGGCGAAGGCGAAGACGATGACGATCTCGTCGGGCGCGGGCGCATCGCCGAACGTCACCGACATCGTGTCGTAGTGGGATCGCACATAGAGCGCATCCTTGTGTGCGAGCGGAATATCGATCTCGGTGCCCGGTCCACCACGCTTGCCGGATGAAGGGACCCATGCCTTGCCGCCACCGATTCCTTCGCGCACCGGATCTGCGAAGGCAGTGGTGAGAAGCATGTTGCCGTGCTCATACTCGCCCGCTGTGCCCACGAGACAACTCTTGCCGTAGCTCTCGATCGCGCGGCCATCCGCGGCCGCGATGATGCGTCGCCCGAATTCGCGCCCGAGATAGACCGATCGCTTGACGATCGGATCGAGATTCTTGACGAACTTACCTGCACAAGGATTCTGCATCGCACAGCCGATCGCGATCTTGACGACCGGCTCGCCATCGGCCGCCTTGCCGGTTTCATTCGCGAGCGTCTCTTCGATCTGCGTATGCCACTTGCGGATGTGAAAGCCGTGGAAGTTTGATTTCTTCATGTTGAGGTTAATCCAGGATTTTGCGACGCTTGAGCTCGAAGTAGCACTTTGCACAGACACGAACATCGACAAGCGCCTGATGAGCTCCCGTAAAGGTCTCGTTGAAAAGCTTCAGGTGCAAGTCCTGCAGGGTCGGCCACTTGTAGCCATACGGACCAGGCAGGCGACAGAAGTCGGTGGCCGATAGCATCGTGCACGTCCGGTTCTTGGACCCGACCAAATCCGGATGACCAGAGCGCAAAAGTTCGGCTCCAAGGATCTTCTCGTCGAACCGCATATTGTGGGCAACCAGCACGGATGCCTTCCAGATGCTGGCCACGATTTCGGCAAGGACGGACTGAAGGCCAACGCCAATGCGTTGCGCCTGTTCAGTCGTGATACCGTGAATCTTGGTGGCATCCTTGGGGATGACGAAACCCTCGGGCTTCACGATGTACTGGGCGGCGGAGATCTCGTTCGCCTGGGCGTCGGTCAGTACCCATGCCAACTGCACGAGCCTTGGCCAGTTCCGCGAATCTGACGCCGGCGCATTGTAGTTGCGCGGGATTCCGATTGTCTCGGTGTCGAAGAAGAGATACATGCGTGCGCTCGTAGGCAAGATTCGCGCGAAAAAAGCGGATCGTATGAGAACACAAGCCTAAATGTCTTCGTTTGGCGGGCCAAGCGATCAATAGGGACATGCTGGCTATTGCCTTTCTCCCTGACTCCTGGGTCTGGATCTAGAAAGAGCGCACGAGGCCTCGCATCGGATGGGAATTCGCCATGTCGATGTGCTGGGACCGCATCCGAAAAGGAACACAAACGCAAGCGCTGCGCCCTTCAACCTGAGCGGTCCGCGGTCCGATAGCTGATCGCGCATGAGTGTTACCTTTTGAGGCCCAACGGCTCGAGACAGAGGGACTCGATGATCTCACCAGGGTGAGGGGGATTGCGCATGCGCATGGCGAAAGCCTTAGTGATAGTCCTCGTAATCGACGGCGTCGGCATCTTTTCCAACGAACTTGAATGTGACTCGCCAGCTACCGCTCACCCCTTTGATTCTCCGTCTGGAATGGAAGGAGCTAGCGATGCGCGATCGGTCTTGCTGAGGCGTGACGTTGCCCATGAGCGGCCGAGCAAGCGGGCGAAGCCTGCTTGCGAAGGTCCGGCTCGATGGGCTTGTTGGGCGTCACCGCAGTTCAGTCTCTATCACTGAACTTTGCGGACGTCGATCAATCATGAGCCGTACGACGTCGGGACGCGCGTAGTGGCCGGTGGAATCGACAATAAACTTCATATCCGTTATCTGCTCAAAATCGAGTTCCGCCGTCAGTAACGCCTCCTTGTCAGGAATCGGCTGAGCAAGCATTTCGCCGGCCGGAGAAACGATGCAAGATTGCCCACCGCCAAGACTAAATTTCTTGATACCACCGTGACTTGAAAGCCAATCGAGAACATCTTGCGTCATGACGGAAGATGCAGAGATTACGAAAGCCTGCGATTGGAATGCATAGTTGCGCACCGCGGCGTCGACGACGCCAGTAAAGTGCCCCTTGATTCCGCCCGGCCAGACTGCAACATGGATCTGTTCGCGTTGCGACTGCATTGCGTAGCAATAAAGGGCGTTGGAGTGCTCATAACAAGTTAATCCACCAATACGTACATCGGCGTAATCGTATGCGGAAAGATCGCTACCGTCACCGCGGCCCCACACCATGCGCTCGGGAGACGTTGGCATGAGCTTCCTGCGTCGCCCTAATAGCTGCCCCTTCGGGGAGATGAAGACTTGGGTGTTGTACAAGGTTCCCCCGTCTCGCTCACTGACGCCAATGACTACTCCACACTGCGCCGCGTTTGCGGACGCTGCGATTTTGGACACTTCCGGACCGGGTACTGTTATTGAATTGTTGAATAACTCGCGATTGAAAGGGCGTGCGGCAATGTTGTCGATGGTGAGCAGCCAGTACGGATAGCAAGGAATGATAGTTTCGGGAAACGCACACCAACGCACGCCTTCCGATCCTGCTTTCCCGATCCATTCACAAACCTTGGCCACAGTCCTCTCCCGGTCGAGGAAAATTGGCGCAATCTGCGCCGCTGCGACCTTGATCTTGGTGGCCATCGTTTCCTCCTTCTTTGAAGGTCTAGCGGGCAGATACGTGAGGTGCGTCGCAGTGCGGTTTCAGACGCCTGACGTTGCGCATCACCCGCCGCCTCGGACCAACGGCCCGAGGCGTCCGCAAGCCACGCTTGCGGCGGTCGGGTGGATGCGCTTGTTATGCGGCTACCTCTCGCTCACACAGCACAGGGACGGCAACGTGCTGCCTGGAGCCCCTTAGGGCATACGGTCTATGACCTTCTTTATCTCGTCCAGCGAGAAGGCGCGCATCGTTTGCGTTCGAATGTTCCCGATTGAGCCAACTTTCAGCAATGCTGCCGCAATCGCTTCATCGGTACCCTCCATCACCACCACGATGTCGTACTCCCCTACTGTGTAATAAACGCCTTTCACTGCAATTCCCATTTTTTCTGCCATCGACATGAATGCCGCGTTCCGTTGCGGGATGTCTTTGACGTTCCGGATCCCCTGATCGGTTTGATTCACTAGAGCGATATACGTTGCCATGGTTTGGCTCCTTCGTTAATTGACGCTCTCTTGGCGGTCATTGGATTGACCAGATAATTTGGAAGGAGACCGCCATCCTTCCAAGGTTGAGAGTGTGATCGCGCCTCGATATCCGCGCTTGCCGCATAACGACGCTGTAGAAGAACCATCCTCGAATGATGCACCCGGGGAACACTCGAGGCAATGGCCGGTCGAATCGGTACCGCTTCAGTCGTAGAAATCCGCTCCCGCCATGGCCCGCTACAAGCACATCGACACCAGCCCGCGAGTTCACGCTGCGTGGGAAGAACAAAGTCGATGGGCAGTGGAAGCTGTTCTGCCTGGTCCACAATATCGAAAAGCTCGCGCATCAAGGGTATGCGCAGTAGCGCGGCTTAGAGAGGCAAAACGCGCCTCATCGCATCAATCGACTCGCGCATTTCGATCAGCACTCAAACAATCCGAGCAACATCCTTCGCTGAACAACATCAACGCGAAAATATCGCGAGGGTGGAAGTCTTCGCGAAAACAGAAATTTCTACAGCCTCAACGCTGCGGTTGACCCGCCCGTGCAGGCGGGCGAAGCCTGCTTGCGAAGGTCCGTCTCGAATGGCTTGGTTAGGAATCACTGTTTGCGGAGGGCTTGACTGCCGTGAATTTGACGCTTTCAACCAGGTTGCCGACCGTTGCGAGGTCTTCTGGCGCCGGGGCAGGTGTAAATGGTTTGCCGGGACAGCAGGCCATCTCCTCAAGCTCCGCATCATGTAGTGCATGGCGCGCAAAGATGAGAACGTTGCGGAACCCGGCGTCTGTGAGCGTCGCGAAGTAACGCGCCTCCGGCATCGCCCCACCCAAGCAACCTGGCCAGTTCGCCATGAAGCGACTGCGTAGCCTGGCCTCGAGCTCACCAACGAGGAGGATATCCGAGATAGCGAGCCGGCCGCCGGGCTTGAGGATGCGGTACACCTCCCGGTATACCGGTTCCTTGTCGGCGCAGAGATTGATCACGCAGTTGGAGATCACCACATCCGCGATCCCGTCTGGAAGGCCGGTCGCATCGATGCAGGCAAGCCGCAACTCTACCATCGGCGCCGCCAAGCCCGCGCCGTCCAAAACTTCGGTCGCACGCTCGATCATCTCTGGGGTGAAGTCCACCCCGATCACCTGGCCCGCGGGACCGACCCGATGCGCTGCCAGGACGAGGTCGATGCCGCCACCGCTGCCGAGGTCGACAACAATCTCGCCTGGGACAAGATTGGCGAACCTGGTTGGATTGCCACATCCGCGGGATAGATTCCGTGCGAGTGCGGGTACCTCGGCAAGCTCGGCGGCGGTGTAACGCCCCTGTTGCGCGCCGCAGCACGTGGGCGCTTGGGAAACGTGGCAGCACGAGGTGCCTGTTGCTCCGGTCGCGCGCGCGAAAGCTCCGTAGCGACGCTGGACGAGTTGACTGATTTGGTCTGCGTTGATGATGGTAGCTCTGGAGAGATTCCTAATCGGGATTGAGGACACCTCACGGTGCCCCCTCCCACACCACCGTGCGTACGGGTCACGTACACGGCGGTTCGATGAGCATGCGATGCTAACTCGGTGCCAAGCAAGGCAGCCCCAGTCCAAGAAAGTAACGTGTCGGCATCGCCAGCACCAGCGCCGGGGTCTGCGACAGGCGCCAGGGGCCATGCGCAGACTTCGAAGTGTTCCAGGCTTCTTGCCGGCTCACCCCGCGTTTGCGCAATTCCCGATAACCCGCCCGACCCCATTGTTTCCACTGATAGCAGCGTAACTTGCGTCGTATCCATTTGTCGATATCGCGCAGAGGACTCAGCACCTCGGCAACG
>JANMUI010000669.1:0-2196 GCA_031391405.1 Betaproteobacteria bacterium | reverse complement strand
GTCGGCGCGTTCGTCGCCGAATCCGATGACGACAAAGCCATCGCGCTCGCGAGCGAAGCGCTAGCGCGTGTGGGCATGGCCGAGCGGATCACCGTGCTCGCGGGCGGACTCACGAATGTCGAGTTGCGTTTGATGGAGCTTGCGCGCGCACTCGCATCGCGTCCGCAGCTCCTGCTGCTGGATGAAACACTGGCCGGCCTTGGAAGCCAGGAGATCGAGCGCATGCTCGGCGTCATCGACCGGCTGGCCAAGGAAGGGGCGACGATCGTCATCATCGAGCACACGATGCAGGCGATGGTCCGTCTCGCGGATCGCCTCGTGGTGCTGGATCACGGGCGCATGCTGGCGCAAGGCAAACCCGAGGAGGTCACGAAAAATCCAACCGTGATCGAAGCGTATCTTGGCAAGCGATGGATGAAGCATGCTCAGAATTGAGTCCCTGACCGTCGCCTATGGCGGGCTGAAGGCCCTCACCGACGTTTCGATCGAGGTGGCGGAGGGGCAGTTCATCGCGATCGTCGGCCCGAACGGCGCGGGTAAGACCACGCTTTTCAAGACGATCTCCGGCATCGTTCAGCCCCTGTCCGGCAGCGTGAAGTTCGACGGCAAGGATCTGCTCGCCATTCCGCCGTCCGAGCGTGCGCATCTTGGCATCGCGCATGTTCCGGAAGGCCGTCAGGTGTTCAAGTCTCTCACCGTACTCGAGAATCTCGAGATGGGCGCACACTCGATCCGTGGTCGCGCCGACTGGAAACGCAATCTTGCGCAAATTGTGGAGCTCTTTCCGGTCTTGGCCGAACGGCGTGATCAGCTTGCCGGGACGCTCTCGGGTGGCGAGCAGCAGATGCTGTCGATCGGCCGCGGTCTCGCTTCGTCGCCGCGCGTTCTGATGCTGGACGAACCGTCAATGGGCCTCGCACCGACCATCGCCGATCAGATCTTCGAGCGCATCGAAGAGATCCACCGCGAGTCGAAGATCACGATATTGCTGGTCGAGCAGCGCGTGGCCGAGGCGCTCGAATCATGCGATCGGGGCTATGTGCTCGAATCGGGGCGGGTCGTCCTCGAAGGGGTGCACGACACGCTGATCCGGGACGAGCGGGTAAAACGCGCTTATCTGGGAATGTGAGACGATTCGGCGCAGCGGCGGAGACACGCAGAGAATCGACGCAAAGACGCCAAAGGTGGTCTGATCGAAGTATTGGAGGATTGATGATGCGAGACATTCGGCAAAACTTATTGATGCGCAATGTGGCGACCGCATTGGCCGCGCTCGGCTTGGCCTTTGCAGCGCCGGCCGTTCTGGCCCAGGCAAAGGAAGTGAAAGTGGGGCTGATCGCGCCGCTTTCCGGACCCTGGGCGCGCCAGGGTGAGCTGATGTTGAAGGGCGCCACGATGGCGATCGATGACATCAACAATGGCGGTGGCATCAAGTCGATGGGCGGGGCGAAGCTGAAGCTTGTCACGGCTGATGCGGGTGATTCAACCGAGAAGGCGAAGAACGCCGCGCAGCGGTTTGTGGCGTCCGAGCCCGACATGGTTGGTGCGACCGGCGCGTGGCTGTCGTCGTTTACGCTCGCGGTCACCGAAGTGACGGAGCGCGCCGAGATGCCGATCCTCACCTTGTCGTATTCGGATCAGATCACGGCGCGCGGCTTCAAATACGTGTTTCAGACATCCCCTACAGCCGGGGCGCAGTCGGTGGGTGCGATGCCCGCGATCGTAGAGTTGGGCAAGGTCGCGACCGGCCAGCAATTGAAGACGATCGGCATTGTCGGTGACAACACTGCTTCGCCGGTGAGTTTCCTCAAGCCGATGCGTGAGGGCGGGCTCGAGAAAATGGGCATCAAACTCACTGTGGACGAGATCTTCACGCCGCCGCTCTCTGATGCGACATCGGTCGTGCAGAAGTTGCGCAGCGCGCGTCCGGAGGCGGTGCTGTTCGTCCCCACCAATATTCCCGATTCGAAGCTCGTTCTGGAAAAGATGAACGAGATGGGTCTGGGACGCGGCCGCATCCCGATGATCGGCAATGGTGCGCCGATGGGTGCGCCGGAAATGCTGAAAGTGGTCGGCAAAGATCTCATGGAGGGCATGCTGATCATCATCGCGAACTGGACCCAGAAGGGCCAGGAGAAGCTGATCGCCGACTTCAAGAAGCGCACCGGCGAGCCGTGGATGACGCAGGACAGCCTC
>JANMUI010000658.1:0-2709 GCA_031391405.1 Betaproteobacteria bacterium | reverse complement strand
GGCTACGCGGTCAACCCGGCGCAGATCGAGCGCCAGGTCGCGGGTTCGTTCGTCTACGGTCTATCGGCGCTCTTTTTCCAGGAATGCACGGTGAAGGACGGCCGCATCGAGCAGACCAACTTCCACCAGTACAACTCGATGCGTATCGCGCAGATGCCGCAAGTGGAAACCATCCTGATGCCGACCGGTGGCGCGGTGTGGGGGGGTATCGGCGAGCCGACGATCTGCGTCGCAGCGCCTGCGGTGCTCAACGCGCTTTACCGGGCGACCGGCAAGCGCATCCGCTCGGTGCCGCTGAAGAACCACGGCATTGAATTGGTGTAAGGCTTGCGCGATCGCCTTTTCGTTGTTGGCCGGGCATGCCTTTGCGGGCGACTCGATGCCGGCCTCACTAACCGGCGCAAAAGGCGATCCGGCGCGGGGTCGGGCGATCGTGGCCAACCGGCAGGTGGGTCTCTGCCTGCTGTGTCACCGCGGGCCCTTCGCCGAAGAGCGCTTTCAGGGCGACCTCGCGCCCGATCTCACGGCCGTCGGTGCGCGCCTCTCGGAAGGCCAAATTCGGTTGCGGATCGTCGATCCTGCGAAGGTGAACCCGGACAGCATCATGCCGGCGTATTTCCGCACCGAAGGGCTGACGCGGGTGGCGCCCGCCTTTCGCGGCAAGACGGTCCTGAGCGCGGAACAGATTGAAGATATCGTTGCCTTTCTGATTACGCTCAAATGACCACGCGCCGCGAATTCCTGAGTCTTGCCTGTGGCGCCGCATCCATCGCTGCGGCAACGACAGTCGCGGCCCAGATCGATCCCAACCACCAGGCATTGCGCAAGGCGGCGATGGAGGAAGCCCTGCGCAAAGTGGTTGGCAATGCCACCGTGCGCCGCGGGCGAGTCAAGCTGGAGCTTCCGCCACTGGTCGACAATGGGAATTCCGTGCCGCTTGCGGTGACGGTGGAGAGCCCGATGACAAGCGCTGACCACGTCAAGGCGATCCACGTCTTCACCGAAAAAAACCCTCGGCCGGAGGTGTTGAGCGTGCATCTCGGCCCGCGCGCCGGACGTGCAGGCATCGCGACGCGAATCCGCATCGCCGATACCCAGACGGTGACCGCGATCGCCCAGCTGAGCGACGGCACGTTCTGGTCAGACACCGCCGACGTGGTCGTCACGCTGTCGGCCTGCCTCGAAGAAGGCTTGATCTGAATGGCGCGCGCGATCGTCAACGTGCCCGCGCAGGCCAAGCGCGGCGAGATCATCGAGATCAAGACGCTCGCCGCGCACTCGATGGAATCCGGCTTTCGCCGCACCCAGTTGGGCGAGCTGATCCCGCGCGACATCATCAGACGGTTCGTCTGCACTTATAACGGCGTGGAGATCTTCCGCGTCGATCTCCATCCCGCGATCGCCGCGAACCCCTTGATCGCGTTTACCACCTTGGCGACCGAGAGCGGTACGATTACGTTCCAATGGTTCGGCGACAACGGTTATGAGGTGACCGAGACCGCCTCGATCCGCGTCGAGTGAGCGCCCGATTCGGCGTGCGTCCGTGTCTCGCATTGGCGGCCGCCGCGTGCATCCTTCTCGATTTCAGTCAACCCGGCGCTGCCGCCGATATCCCGCTTGACGAACGCCGCTCAGGCTACGACCTCATGGGCCGCGAGACGCGTGCGATGCAGGACGACGACACCACCAATCCAGGCATGCTGTGGGTACTCGACGGCGAGGCGCTGTGGCGCCGCAAGACAGGCGGCGCGGATCGCGGGTGTGCCGATTGCCATGGTGACGCCCGCGCGACCATGAAGGGCGTCGCGGCGCGCTATCCGGCCTTCGACCTTGCGCGCGGCCGGCCGTTGAACCTTGGCGAGCGCATCAACGTCTGCCGCACCGAACGGCAGAAGGCCGATCCGCTTCGCTTCGAGAGCAAGGATCTGCTCGCGCTCACCGCCTACGTCGCGCGGCAGTCGCGCGGGCTGCCCATCGATATCGCGATCGACGAGCGAACCCGTCCGTTCCTCGAAGCCGGCCGCCAAACATTTCATCGCCGCCAGGGCCAGCTCAATCTCGCGTGCAGCCAATGTCACAACGACAACTGGGGCGCGAAGCTCGCTGGCAATCCCATTCCGCAGGCGCATCCGACCGGATACCCCCTCTATCGGCTCGAGTGGCAAGGTCTCGGTTCGCTCGAGCGCCGTCTGCGCAACTGCTTCACCGGGATTCGCGCCGAACCCTACGCGTATGGGGCACCGGAATTGGTCAATCTCGAGCTCTATCTGATGTGGCGGGCGCGTGGGATGAAAATCGAAACGCCCGCCGTGCGGCCCTAGACGCCCGATCTGCAAGGAGGATTGCTGATGCTGACTCGCTGACTCGCTGACTCGCTGACTCGCTGACTCGCTGACTCGCTGACTCGCTGACTCGCCGACTCGCCGACTCGCCGACTCGCCGACTCGCGTCCTTCGCGATTGCAACGATGCGTGTCGTTGTCGCGGCGTCTTTCGCGCAGCGGGACTGGAAATCGGGTCGGGGTGGAATGGCGCCTACCTAAGCGGACCTCATCGATCTGCCAGTTTGTCGCCGCTTTGAAGAAAAGCGTCCAGTACCAATACTCCTGCAATACTGCCCTGCTCAAGTCTCCGTTGGCCCGGTGGCCGGGGTCACGCGCAGGTGAGGGGGGTGGGGGGGGTTAGGAGGGGTGTGGTGCGGGGGGGGGGG
>JANMUI010000614.1:0-27974 GCA_031391405.1 Betaproteobacteria bacterium | reverse complement strand
TTCCGTCTGGTCTTCAAATACGCCGGCAATGACCGTTTCCGGATCCCACCGGAAAATCACATTGCCGAAATCGAAAACGACGTTCACGCGTATTCAGGTCGCGATGGCGTGAAGATATCGAGATTCATCACCGGCTCACTCCCCAGCACTTCACCCCAGTGCGTGACATTGGGCGGGACGACCAGCAATCCGCCGGGACCAATGATGTGCACCTCATCGCCGACATGGAGCTTCATCGTGCCTGCCATGATGTAGAGAATCTGCTCATGCATATGGGAATGCGGATTGGGCGCATGGCCCGGCATCAGTCGATGCAATGCGACGGTCGCCCCGTTGCCGGTGAAGCCCTTGCGCTCGACGCCCTCGCGCACCTTTTTCCATTCGATGGCGCTCCAGTCGATCTTGTGAATGTCCATTCGCTGCTCCGTTAATGCGCTTTTCCGAATAGTCCCGCCGGGCGTACCAGCAAAAACACCAGCAGGATCGAGAGTGCCGCGACGTTCTTGAAGCCGGCGCCGAATACCACGATGGCGAGCGCCTGCGCCACCCCGAGCATTATGCCTCCGACAAACGCGCCGAGCGCGTTGCCAAAGCCGCCGACGATCGCCGCGATGAACCCCGAGATCGCGAACGGCACGCCGACATTGAACGCGGTGTACTGGGTCGGTGTGATGAGAATCCCGGCGATCGCGCCCAGGCCGGCCGACAAGGCGAACGAATACGCGAGCATTCGCGAAACGGGAATGCCTTGCAGCGCGGCGGCTTCGCGGTTGATCGCACAGGCACGCATCGCCTTGCCGGTACGCGTGCGTGCGAAGAACGCGGCCAAGAGCCCGACCAGCGCGAGCGAGGTGCCCGCGATGCACAGCAGTTGCGTGCTGACCGCAACGCCGCCGAACTTGAAGGGGGGCGCCTCGATGAAATTGGGCAGGGTCCGCGGTTGATCACCCACCACAATCAAAGTCGCACGTTCGATGACGATCTGGACCGCGAGCGTTGCAAGGATCATCACGAACATCGTGGCATTGCGATTCCAGAGCGGACGTACGACGAGCCGTTCGATGACGACGCCGATTGCCGCCACCGCTGCGATCGCCACAATGGCGGCCAATGCGAGCGGCATCCCGGCGCGCGTCAGCAGAACCTGCGTGATGACGCCACCCAGCATCACGAACGCGCCCTGGGCGAAATTGACGATGCCACTGGCGTTGTAGATGACACAAAAACCGATACCGATCAGCCCATATATGCAACCGACACCGATGCCCGAGACGAGAACCTGCAAAATATGCGTGAGATCGGGCATGACCGGTCAGACTGCCGCTTCCGTGCCGCCGAGGTAGGCAGCGAGAACCGCTTCGCTCCGTTGCACCTCTACGGGCGTCCCTGCAGCGATCTTCTTGCCGAAGTCCAGGACGAAGATGGTGTCGGCCAAGCCCATCACGAAGTGCATGTCGTGTTCGATCACGAGCACCGTCGTGCCACGCTCGACGATACGGCGCACAACATTCGCCAGATTCTCGGTTTCAGCGGGATTCAATCCCGCCGCAGGCTCATCGAGCAGGAGCAATCTCGGCTCCGCAGCCAATGCCCGTGCGATTTCGAGCAGTCGCTGGCGACCGTAGGGCAACGCTCCTGCAAGCGTGTTCGCATTTTCGGCAAGGCCAACCAGATCGAGAAGCGTATGCGCCTTGATGTTCGAATCTTCATCCTGGCGCTTCACCCATGCGGGCCGGGCGATCGCGGACCAGACGCCGCCACGCGTACGAAGATGCCGCCCGGTGCGAACGTTGTCCTCGACCGACATGTCGGCGAACAACTGGACGAGCTGGAATGTACGCACCAGTCCAAGCCCGGCAACATGATGCGCGGGCAGGCCGGTGATGTCGCGGCCGTTGAACGAAACGTGACCCACCGTCGGCACGAGGAAGCCCGAGATGATATTGAACAGGGTTGTCTTGCCCGCGCCGTTCGGCCCGATGATCGCACTCACTCGTCCGGCTTCGACCTCGAGGCTCACGCTATCCAATGCGGTCAAGCCACCGAAGCGCTGCGTCACACGGTCGAGCGCGAGAAGGCTCACTGCGCCGCCCGATTCTTGTCGCGCCCCGGTAGGAGACTCATCAGTGACGATAACCCCTTTGGCGTGTAGATCAGAATAAGAATCAGCGCCGCACCGTAGGCGAGGTCCTGGTATTCCTTGAATCCGCGAAAGGTTTCGGGCAGGAGGCTGATGATGAGCGCGCCCACCAGCGGACCGTAGACGGTGCCGATGCCACCGACATAGAGCATCGTGAAGCCGAGAATGACCATGTGAAGCCCGTACACTTCCGGACTCACGAAGCCGACGAAGTGCACGAAGAGCGATCCGGCGATCGCGGCATACACCGCGGCAATGACGAACGCGATGAGCTTGTAGCGGGCCACGTCAATCCCCAGCGCACGGGCCGCGTCTTCACTCCCCGCGATCGCCGCAAGCGCGGCGCCTACCCGCGAGTGTTTGAGCCGATGTGCGATCCAAAGAAGGAACACCAACACGCCAATCAACGCCGCCAGTTGCTGCCGCTCGGTCGCGAGCTCCCAGGTGCCGATGCCCAATGGCGGGATGCCCGAGATGCCCATGTAGCCCTGCGTCACCGCCTGCCACTCCACCGCCACTTCATAGACGATCAGTCCGAGTGCAAGCGTGGCCATCGCGAGATAGTGGCCGCGCAGCCGCAAGGTCGGATAGCCCACCGCAAGCGCGAGCAGCGCGGCGCCCACGACACCGATCGGCAGCGCGACGAGTACCGGCCATCCGTAATTTGCAGTGAGGACAGCAGAGCAATAGCCGCTCAGCGCGGCAAATGCGTTCTGCCCGAATGTCACCTGTCCGGTGTAACCCATGAAGAAGTTGAGACCCGTGACGAAGATGGCGTAGATCACGGCGAATCCAACCACGGTCACGAGATAGCCACCGGACACGAATAGATATCCGAGCAGCGCCAGCGCCAGCGCCGGCCCGATCCACCGCCATGCGCCGCGCAGATTCCTATGCATGAGCGAGGTAATACTTGGCGAGGTCGGCGGTCGATCGGATATCCGCCGGCGACACTTCGGCGACCACACGACCGACCGCCAGCAGATACGCGCGCTTGGCGAGCTTGAGCGCAAGTGGCGCCTTCTGTTCGACCAGAAGGATGCCAAGGCCCGCGGCGTTCAGGCGCCCAAGCGTTTCGAGAATCTCCGCAGCAAGGCGCGGCGCGAGGCCGAGCGAGGGTTCATCGAGTAGAAGCATGCGTGGCCCGGCCATCATCGCGCGGCCGATCGCAAGCATCTGCTGTTCGCCGCCGGACAGTGAACCGGCGAGCTGCGACTGCCGATCGCGCAGGCGCGGAAACAGTTCGAAGACGCGATCAAGCCGACGGGCCAACTCGACGCCGTTGTTGCCGACGAGGTACGCACCTAAATCCAGATTCTCGCGAACCGTCATCGGCCCGAAAATTCCCCGCCCCTCCGGCACCAAAATCACGCCGCGCATCGCTACCGTGCTCGGATCATTGCGCGGCAGCGCGGACCCGTCGAACATTACGCTACCCTCCCCGCCGGTGAGGCCCATGATTGCGCGCAGCAGGCTCGACTTTCCTGCGCCGTTCGGCCCAAGAACCGCGACGAGCTCACCGTGTCCGACATGAAGCGTAGTGGGGTGCAGGGCCTCGACCGCACCGTAGCGTGCGGTGAGCCCAGCGACCTCGAGCAGATGCGAACCTGCCATCACTTCACGATCTGGACCTTGCCGCCCGCGATGGTCGCGAGAAGATACGGGTTCTTGGTGATGCCATAGTGGCTGGTCGCCGAGAAGTCGTAGATGCCGGTGGTGCCTTGAAATCCGGTCAGCGCTTCGATCGCATCACGCACCTTTGGCCCGTCGAACGAGTTGGCTTTCTGGATGGCCGCGACAGTGAGCATGACCGCATCCCAGCCGCGCCCCGGCCATTGCGGATCCCGATCTCCGTACTTCGCGCGAAATGGCGTAAGGAAATCGCCGATCGCTTTCTTGAGCGCGCTGTCGGGCAACGCGTCGAACACCTGCGAGGGGGAGGCAACGAAGAAGAACTTGTCGCCCAGCACTTCGGCGACCGGACGAAACACGGCGAGATCCTCGACCGACGTCAACAGCCGCACGTCAAGCCCAAGCGATTTGATGTTCTTTGCCGCGGTCATGGTCGTACCGCCCAGGCCGATCTTGAGGATGGCCCCGGCACCCGCCGCGTTCATCTTGCCGATCTGCACCGAAAGGTCCGCATCGTCCTGCTTGTACGGTTCGACCCCGACGATCTGCAAGCCGTAGTTGCCGGCACCCTTTTCCGCCGCGACCTTCTGCAGATTCGCATAGGGCGTCGGATCATGGAGCACGCCGACCTTCTGGATCTTGGTGTGGTTTTTCAGGTATTCGAGGCGCGTTTCGACTTCGAACCGCGCAGGCGGCAGCGTGCTGAACGCCCATTTCACATGCTCTTCGTTCTGCGGCAGGATCGAACACAACACCATCGGCAGTTGCGCGCGCACCACCATGCCGGCGGCGGCGAAATTTCCGGCGGAAACACATCCGGAGAGAAATATCTCAACCTTGTCGGAGGACATCATCTTGCGATAGACAGTCACGGCCTCCTGCGGCTCCGAGCGATTGTCTTCGGCGATGAGCTCGAGCTTGCGCCCGTTCACGCCGCCTTTCGCGTTGATGAATTCGACGCCGAGTTGCACGCCGTCACGCCAACCACGATCAACGGTAGCCGCGTAGCCGGTCAAGCCGACTGAAGCACCGATCTTGTAGGTGGATTGGGCCTGTATCGCGGGTGCCGCAAAGGTCATCGCGAGCACACCTAATAGCATTGTTCGTCTCATCGGTTTTCTCCTGCTTACGGTTCAGTGTGGGTCAAGAATTAAGGGTACCTCTAAAAATTCAAATTTTCCGTCATTCCCGCGAAGGCGGGAATCCAGAGGCTATTGACTCATCGGGCATTCCAAAAAGCCTAGATTCCCGCCTTCGCGGGAATGACGAATTTTTAGAGGCGCCCTTAACTGAGAAAGGGGGCGCGCCCCTCGTAACGCCCTGAAAAGTTTGGTTACGCTAATTGCGTGAGAGTGCTTAATCAGCGTTTCCCTAACGTATCGGTGCACCGTATCCACCGCCACCCGGCGTTTCGAACATGACGACATCGGACGGTTTGAGCATCATTTTTCCGGCTTCACTGACGGGTTTCCCATTGATGAGAAATTTGCCGCCGGCTCCGCATTCACCGCCATCGAGGCCCTCCGGCCCTGAAGCGAGCCGGCTCGGCACCGCATTGAGAAGCCAGGGCGCCTGGGTACGCATCTGGAATTGAATGATCTGGCCATCGCCGCCACGCGATCGCCCGGCGCCGCCTGAATCGGGCCGCAACTCCTTGCGATCGAACATGATCGGCATGGTCGCTTCGAGAATTTCGATCGGCACCGCGGAGACGCCGGTCGGGTAACACGTCGCGTCGGGTCCGGGTTTCGTCGCGCGAGCACCCATCCCACCGGAATAGCTGAACATCGATGAGGTGAACGGCGCGCCGTCTGCGCGTTTGCCTTGGATCTGAAACGTCCATACCGCGCCTGCACCCTCGGCGAGCACGCGCTCGGGCATCACCTGGTGCAGAGCCTTGAGGATCGGCATCGGGACGTACATGCCGACCACATGTCGCGCGGCAACCGGTACCGGATAGACCGCATTGACGATCGAGCCGACCGGCGCAGTCACCTTGATGGGTGCAAGGCTGCCGTGATTGTTCGGCAGCTCGGGGTTGAGGCAGCTCCTGATCGCGAATGTCGAATAGGCGTGGGTGTAATTGAGCACGACATTGATGCCCGACGGACTGGCATCCGAGCTGCCCGCAAAATCAATCGATATTTCACCCGCGAGCGGATCGATCGTCACCGCCGATTTGAGCGTAATGACTTCGCCGCCCGGCACATCGAACCGGCTCTCGCCGTGGTACGTGCCCGCCTTCAGCTTGCGAATCGCGGCACGTGTGGCGGCTTCCGATCGGCGAATAATCTCGTCCGACAGCGCTTCGATATTATCGAGCTTGTAGCGCTTGCACATCGCGACCAGGCGCTCGCCGCCCGCCTTCCCGCTCGACACCTGCGCCGCCAGATCGCCGAAGACATGATCGGGCGTGCGGACGTTGCGACGGATGATGTCGTGCAAGGTCGCATTCGGCTCGCCGCGTTCGTACAGCTTGAGCGGTGGAATCCACAGGCCCTCTTCATGCACATCGCGCGCCCCGGCGCCGATGCCGTAGCCGCCGATATCGGTGTGATGAATGGTCGACCCGAGATACCCGATCAGCTCGGGTTGCTCGCCCGCGCGCTCATTGAAAATCGGCGAGAGAATCGTGATGTCGAAGAAATGCCCGGCCGAAAGCCACGGGTCGTTGGTGATCACGATGTCGCCCGGCGCGAGCTTCCCCTCGAACAGCCGGTGCAAATGGCCACCGGCTGCGGCAAGTGAATTGATATGCCCCGGCGTGCCGGTGTTGGCTTGCGCAACCATGCGCCCCTTGGCATCGAAAAGGCCGCTCGCCAGATCCCCCGCTTCCCGAACAACGGGACTGAACGCGATGCGCTGCAACGCCTTGGCCTGCTCGCTCACGATGCCGATCAGGTTGGACCAGAGAATCTCGAGCTCGATGCCATCCAATTGCTTCATGTTCATTTGCCTCGTTGGTCGCTTACCATATCCGGGTCAGCCATCAGGAATCAGCGCGGTCCGTTGCGCTGATTCCTCGCGGTACCGCGACGATGCATCCGAATCGATCGACTTCCGCGTGCCAGTCGGGCGGAATGACAATCGTGGTCTCGCGTTCCTCGATGATTGCCGGTCCATCGAAGCGCTGCCCCACCCCAAGCGCCGCGCGATCGAACACCGGCACCGCCTCATGCTTGCGCCAAAGATGAACGGGGCGGGTGCCTTTGGCGGGTCCTGGTTTTTCGAGCGGATGGGCGGCGGCATGAAAAGGTACCTGCGGTCCGCGGGCGGTGACCCGCCAACTCACGATCTCGACCGGTACATGAGTGGGATTGAATCCGTACTGCGCATGATAGGCAGCCTCGAACACCGCGCGAATCGAAGCATGGTCGCGCCCGATTCTGGGATCACCTGCGAAGGTGATGCTCACTTCGTTTTGTTGCCCGAAATAGCGAAGGTCGGCGCCGAACTGGATGGTGACATCGGGTGCTTTGCAACCGGCCTCTGCAAGCGCGGTCGAACCCTCGGTGATCATTTCCCGGAAGATCGCGTCGACCCGCGGCCAGTCGATCGCATGCAACATGCCAAGCGCACTTCGCACGAGATCGAGCTTTACCGGCGTCACCAGCGCACCGAATGCGGAGAGCACGCTCGCGTGTGGCGGAAAGATCACCGCTTTCGATTGCAGTAATGCGCCGACCTCGCACGCATGCGCCGGCCCCGCGCCACCGAATGCGAACAGCGGCAGGCCACGATAGTCGACGCCGCGATCGGTCGCGTGCGCGCGGGTGGCAGCGGCCATCGCTTCGGCAACGACACGATAGATACCGCGCGCCGTTTGGTGCAGGTCAGTGCCGAGCGCGATCCCGACATGTTCGATCGCGCTCGTGGCGGCCGCCAGATCGAGCTTCATGTCGCCACCGAGAAAGTTGCCCGCATCCAAGAGGCCAAGCACGAGGTCCGCATCGGTGACCGTTGGCGCGGACCCCCCGCGACCGTAACAAGCGGGGCCCGGCTGCGCACCGGCGCTATGCGGCCCGACCTTGAGCAATCCCAGATCGTCGGCATAGGCGATGCTTCCGCCGCCCGCACCGATTTCGATCATGTCGATCGAGGGGATCGTGACCGGCATCCCGCTGCCTTCCTTGAACCGGTATTTTCGATCCGCCTCGAAGAGACCGGTCACCAACGGCTGCCGATCCTCGATCAAACACGCTTTCGCTGTCGTGCCCCCCATGTCGAACGACATGAGGCGATCGAGACCAAGGACTTCGGCGTAGTGCGCCGCGGCCAACGCACCGGCGGCCGGACCACTTTCCATCATGCGCACGGGGTTCCGCCCCGCGATCTCGGCGCCGATGATGCCGCCCGACGACAACATGATCAGCGGCGCGTTCGCGAAGCCTTCCTTGCGCAGTCGTATGCCAAGCGCGCGCAGATAGGGCAACGAGATCGGCATCGTGTAGGCGTTGATCGCCGCAGTGGAGGTGCGCGGATATTCGCGGACCTGCGGCGCGACCTCAGCCGATAGCGACACGAATCCATCCGGCATCCTGGCGCGCAGGATGGCACCAACCGCGCGTTCATTGGTCGGATTGGCGTAACTGTTGAGAAAACACACCGCCACCGACCGGACGTTCCGGCGCAGCAGCTCGTCCGCGATCGCTTCGACCTCCGCCCGATCCGGGGATTTGATGATCGTCCCGTCGGCCTGCATGCGCTCGGCGACACCGAAGGTCAGATCGCGCGGCACCAGCGGAGGCTGGAATTCGATCTGCGGATCGTACATTTCATAGCGATGCTCGTTGCGGATCGCCAGCACGTCGCGAAAGCCCTGGGTCGTAAGCAATGCCGTGCGCGGACCCTTGCGTTCGATGAGCGCGTTCGTGACGATCGTCGTAGCGTGGACGATGACCCCATCCACGTCGCGCGCTGCGATGCCCGCCTTGCGCAGCACCGCATGCACGCCGGTGAAGAATCCTTCCAGGAGATCGCTTGGCGTCGTGAGGGTCTTGTCGACAACGAGCGTGCCGTCGCCCGCGCGCAGCACAACATCGGTAAAGGTGCCGCCTATATCGACAGCGAGGGAAGTGGGCATTGGTCGATCGTCATGCTTGGATTGGCAGGGTTGGTGGAACTCGACGCCGGACCCTAGCACACCGCGCGAACACCGGCATTTCCGGTGGCGCCCGCCGATGGCAAGCGGATTGCCAATGTCGTTCGGGCGGGCCACGTATAATCGCTCCCTATTTCATGAAGGAGGATCACCGTGCGCTTCCTCGCAGGTTCCATGCGTTTCATCCCGCGCGTCGTCGCCGCGTTGAGCTTGGCGGCCATAGTCGGAAGCGCGATCGCGCAGCAACCGACCAAGATCCGCTTCATTCTCGATTGGCGCTTCGAAGGTCCGGCATCGCTCTTCCTGATGGGCGTGAGCAAGGGCTACTACAAGCAGGAAGGTCTCGATGTTACGGTCGACGCCGGCACCGGTTCCGGCGCTGCGGTGACGCGCGTCGCCTCGGGTGTCTACGAAATGGGATTCGCGGATATCGCCGCGATGATCGAGTTCATCGGCAACAACCCCGACAATCCAGGATCGAAGATGCAAGCGGTGTACATGCTCTACGATCTGACGCCGGCCGCGGTATTCGCGCTCAAGAAATCCGGCATCAAGACGCCCGCCGACCTGAATGGCAAGACCATGGGCGCTCCGGTGTTCGATGCGGGGCGCAAGGCGTTTCCGATCTTCATGGCGGCGAACAAGCTCAACGCCGCGTCGATCAAGTGGACCTCGATGGATCCGCCGTTGCGCGAAACAATGCTCGCCAAAGGCGATGTCGATGCGATCACCGGATTCACGTTCACCAGCCTGCTGAATCTGAATGCGCGCGGCGTGAAGGACGAGGATATCGTCATCCTCAAGTATCCGGATCATGGTGTGAAGCTGTATGGCAACGCGGTTATCGCCTCGCAGAAATTCATCACCGAGAATCCCAAGGCGGTGGAAGGATTTCTGCGCGCGCT
Source organism: Betaproteobacteria bacterium (assembly GCA_031391405.1). GTDB lineage: Bacteria > Pseudomonadota > Gammaproteobacteria > Burkholderiales > SG8-39 > SHXR01. Next base: position 18,196 of record JANMUI010000614.1, on the reverse strand, counting down.
CAGCAAAGGGATCCGCGATGTCATTAAGGACCCCGATGGCGCGATCGATTCGGTGTTGAAGCAGCGCGATTCGCTGATCGACACGGCGCTCGAAAAGCGACGGCTCAAAATGGCCATTAACGAGGTCATCGCCACACCCGAGTACCGCGCCGGGGGAATCGGCACCATCGACAAGACGCGGTTCGAGGATACGGTCAAGCAGGTGTCCGGCGCGTTCAACTTGAAGACCACGCCCACCGCCGACAGCTTGTTCAATTCGAGCTTTTTGCCTAGTGCCGCCGAGCGCCGCGGCGTGTTTTCCAATTAATCGATTCAAGCCAGCATAACGGCTTTCGGAGGAGGAGAGCCTTGGCGGAGGCGGCAACAACTGCCAATGCGCTGGTCGAATTCAAGTCGGTCGACCTTGCCTACGAGGCGGGTGGCGATAACGCGATCGAGGACATCACCCTTTCCATCCGGGAGGGTGAGTTCATCGCCGTCGTTGGGCCGTCGGGATGCGGGAAGTCGACGTTCATGAAGCTTGTTTCGGGCCTGCGCCCGCCCACTCGCGGCCGGGTCATGGTCGATGGGGCGGACGTCAAGGGTCCCTTGAAGATCGTCGGCATGGCATTTCAAGCGCCAACGCTTCTGCCCTGGCGAACGACGATGGACAACCTGCTGTTGCCGCTGGAAATCGTCCAGCCATATCGGTCGAACTTCAAACGACGCCGCCCCGAGTTCGAGGAGCGCGCGCGTGGACTGCTCAAGACAGTCGGACTCGAGGGCAATGACCAGAAGTTTCCGTGGCAGTTGTCAGGCGGCATGCAGCAACGGGCGTCGATCTGTCGTGCGCTCATCCATGAACCGAAGCTCATGCTGCTCGACGAGCCATTCGGCGCGCTCGACGCCTTCACGAAGGAAGAACTGTGGTGCGTGCTCCGCGACTTGTGGACAGCGCGGCGGTTCACCGTGATCCTGGTGACACACGATCTGCGCGAAGCGACCTTTCTCGCCGACACGATCTATGTCATGTCGAAGCGGCCCGGCCGCATCCTCGTGCGAAAGGAGAATCCGCTGCCACGTCCGCGCGATCTCGAAGTCACCTACACCGAGAAGTTCACCGACATCGTGCATGAGCTGCGCGAGCACATCGGCCGAATCCGGAAGGTGTGAGCCGCTCATTCATGAACCACATGCCCAGAAATTCACCACGGAGGACGCGGAGGACGCAGAGGAAAAGCAAGGCAGGGACTTATCTGCGATCGTCACCCGCTAGCGGTCGATCAGCGATTCGAGCGGATTCGATTCAGGAAAACATTTCAAACATGCCCTCCCCTGTGTCCCCTGCGTCCTCTGTGGTTCAGTTCTTACAACTTAGTAGCGAGAACGGCCTAGCATGGCTTTGAGGACCAAGACAATCGACGCCTGGGCACCGTGGATCGTTTTGCTGGTGATGATCGTGTTGTGGGAAATCGTGTGTCGCGCGTTCCGCGTGCCCGAAACAATCATTCCGGCACCGAGTGCGGTGGTGCGCGCGGTCTCCGAGTGGGCGGTCCTGGTCGCGATTCTCGAACACGCCTGGCATACGTTCTACCGCACGATGATCGGGTTTGGCATCGGAGTGGTTGTTGGCGTCGCGCTCGGATTCATCATCGGGTCGTCCCGCTTCATGTACAACGCGTTCTACCCGCTCATGATTGCCTTCAACGCGATCCCGAAGGCGGCGATCGTGCCGATTCTTATCGTGTGGTTCGGTCCGGGCACTGTGCCGGCGATCTGGACCGCGTTCTTGATTTCGTTTTTCCCGATCACGGTCAATGTGGCTACCGGCCTCGCGACGCTCGAGCCGGAGCTGGAGGATGTTCTCCGATCGCTCGGGGCGACGCGCCTCGATGTCCTGATGAAAGTGGGGCTGCCCCGGTCGCTGCCGTACTTCTTCGCGTCGTTGTAGGTCGCGGTGACGCTTGCATTCGTCGGCACGATCATCTCGGAGATCGGCTCATCGAACGAAGGAATCGGTTATCTGATGCTATCGGCCGGCTCGTCGATGCGAATGGGGTTGACCTTTGCCGGCCTGATCCTGATCAGCGCAATGGCGGTCGCGATGTACGCGATTTTCGCGGCGCTCGAGCGCCGCATGACAGGTTGGGCTACGCGGGGCATGGAAGCGCCCGTTTAGGCGCAAGCGTCCGGGCCGTTATTTGGCGCCGAGGAGTCCGTGTTGATCGATTTCGTGAGCCGGCGCCACTTTGGCGGGATCGGCTTGGCGCCAATGCGCATACATCACGGTCAACGCAGTCAGCAGCGGAAATATGAATAGTCCATCGAATATTCCAGCGCCGCCAACGCCGCGAAGAAATTCCACCAGCGGATAACCACCATCGAGCGCGTATTGCGCGGCGCGGATGACATCGATCGGCAGCAGCGACAAGAAGGTCAGCGCGTAGGCAATGCCCGGCGCGACGGGGGCGCGCCGCCACACGAGGATCAACGCAGCGATCGAGAAGATCACGATAATCTGCAGGCTTAGCACACCATCGACTTCACGCCAGAATGAAGTGAAGTACATGAGCGGCAGCGACACGCACCACACACCTATTAGCAATGAGAACTCGCGCAGCCGGTAGCGCACTTGATAGAGCAGTGCCACCGAGACAATCAGCGGAAAAACGACGGCGATGAAAGTCGATGCGGTCGAGCCCGCTTCAAGAAATGCCCCCGGCGCAAAGCCGAAATTCCCTTGTGCGATCACAGTCTGATACCACGCTGCGATCTCTCGAATGAGTTGCTCCATGGACGAGGAGGATACCCTCGCGCTCTAGGATGAAGAGACCGCCAATCCTCCTGTCACGCATGTTCACAAGCGCGGCATCTGCGCGGCGGAACGCGCCGCACTTTTCGCTACGCTTGCTCGACCCGCGCTTTTCCTCTGCGTCCACCGCGTCCTCCGTGGTGAATTTCTGACCGGTGTTCTCCATAGAACGAACCGGCTCGACGAATCAAGTCACCGTCACGCGCGCGAATCTTCGTTTGCCCACCTGCACGACCACGGTGCGGTCCGAAGCGAGCGCCAAGTTCCTGTCTTCAATCCGCTCGCCGTCCAGGCGGACCCCGCCCTGATCCATGAGGCGGAGGGCTTCCGATGTACTCGCGCAAAGGCCGCTTGCCTTGAGCACCTGCAGGATGCCAAGCGGCTTGCCTGCATTGGGGAGCTTGATATCGGGCATGTCATCGGGCATCGCGCCCTGGCGAAAGCGGCGATCGAAGCTCTCCTCGGCGTGGCCGGCAGCCTTCTCATCATGGAAGCGGGCGACGATCTCCTTGGCGAAGAGGACTTTGATGTCGCGCGGGTTTCTGCCCTCCTCGACTTCGCGCTTCCAGCTATCGACCGTTGCGATGGATGCAAATGAGAGGAGCTCGATGTAGCGCCACATGAGCGGATCGGAGATTGACATTAATTTGCCAAAGATCGCCTCCGGGGCCTCGCTGATGCCGACGGTATTACCGAGCGACTTGGACATCTTGTTGACACCGTCAAGCCCCTCCAGCAACGGCGTGGTGACGATGCATTGTTGCTCCTGGCCGAAGTCTTTCTGCAACTCGCGGCCCATCAGCAGATTGAACTTCTGGTCGGTCCCACCCAGCTCGACGTCACTTTTCATCGCAACCGAGTCGTATCCCTGCATCAGGGGATAGAGAAACTCGTGGATCGCGATCGGCTGGTTGCCCTTGAAGCGCTTGCCGAAGTCGTCGCGCTCGAGCATCCGCGCGACGGTGTATCGGGCTGCTAGACGGATCATTCCCTGGGCACCAAGTTGATCCGACCAAGTCGAATTGAACATGATCTCGGTCTTTTCCGGATCGAGGATCTTGAAGACCTGTTCCCGGTATGTCGCGGCGTTCTCGAGGATCTGTTCGCGGGAAAGCGGCGGGCGGGTAATGTTGCGGCCGGTCGGGTCGCCGATCATCCCGGTGAAGTCCCCAATCAGAAATTGGATGTGATGTCCCAGTTCCTGAAAATGGCGCAGCTTGTTGATCACCACGGTGTGACCAAGGTGCAAGTCTGGCGCCGTGGGATCCATTCCAAGCTTGATATTGAGCTTACGACCCGATTTCAGCTTGTCGATAAGCTCGGTCTCGACGAGCAATTCGCTGCAGCCACGCTTGATGGTGGCTAGCACTTCGTTGATTGCAGACATGATTGGGAGCGAGTCAGGATGAGGAGCAGCGGTTTGACACGGATGCGTTTTTTTGTGACACTGCGCGCCGAGCTGGAATAAAACATGACCAAAATCAGAAGTTTATCGGTCGCGATTCTAGCCGATGCGATCCGACGTACGGGGGAGTTGATGGGGCGCCACTGGTTCATTCCGGCGGCTGTGGCCGTGTCATTTCTATCTGTCGTCACCGCGTTCGGCACAGTCGACGAACAATCCTCCGACATCACGACGGCATCCGTTGTGGAGCCGGTGCGTATCCGCGTGTCATCGGTAGACAACTCGTCGTTGTCGACATTCCGATTCGAAGAACGCTTTGCTCGCGGTGACACCATCGCAGCAGTCCTCGCACGCTTGCACGTCAGTGCCGGCGACGTGTCGTCCGTACTGGCTGACAAGGCGGCGCTCTCCGCGCTGAACGCGCTACGTCCCGGCATCGTCGTCGAAGCGGAAGTCGACGATTCAGGTCGGCTCGCCTCGCTCCGATTCATCACGGGCAACGGCCGGCTGGTCGGCCTCAATCGCTCGGAGTCCGGACTCAGCGTTGTTGACCAGACGGTCACGCTGCGAACGCAGGTCCACGCGAGGGCCGGCGTCGTCGGCTCGTCATTCTTCGGATCGGCCGATGCGGTTGGCGTTCCCGACAGCATCGCGATGCGGCTTGCCGAGGTACTAGGCGCCGAAATCGACTTCCACCGCGATTTTCGTCGCGGTGACCGCTTCACGGTTGTTTTCGAGACGCTCCATCACGATGGTCGCTTGATTCGCACCGGGCGGCTGCTCGCGGCCGAAGTCGTCCGTGGCGGCCAGCGACATCGGGCCGTCTGGTTCGAGCACGGTGATACGCACGGCTACTTCACGCCGGACGGGAAGAGCTTGCGTCATGCATTTCTCCGTTCTCCGCTGGAATTCACCCGTATCACGTCCGGATTCGAACAGCGCTATATGCCGGGATCGAATCGCTGGCAAACGCACAAAGGCATTGATTACGCCGCCCCGATTGGAACACCGGTTCGCGCGACCGGCGATGGTGTGGTCGAGTTCATCGGAACACAGGCCGGATACGGAAGCGTTGTCATCCTCAACCATAAGGGTGGCGTCACAACGCTGTACGCCCATCTGAGCGGATTCGCTGACGAGTTGAAGCAGGGGGCGCGGGTCGCCCAGGCGGAACTGATCGGTTATGTCGGGAAGACCGGTTGGGCAACCGGCCCGCACCTTCATTACGAATACCAGCTACGCGGGCAGCACGTCGACCCGTTGTCGATGGCGATGCCAAGCTCTACACCGGTCCCGGCGGAGTTGGCCGCACGATTCCAAAGCCAGACGAGCGCAGTGGTTGCTCGCCTCGACTTTCTCAAATCGAGCATCGTCGCCTCAGCAGAGTAAGCGCTCGAAGGTTGGGGGCCCGCAGGCGGATGGATCCGATGACGCTCCCACCGTTTTCCGAGTGGTCCCGGATGTGCCGAATCGAGCTGCCGTCTTGACTGCAGGGCGTGACCTCTACATCGGACTGATGTCCGGAACCAGCCTCGATGGCGTCGATGCAGCGCTGGTCAATTTCGCGACGACCCGCCCAACAGTCGTTGCGACGCACTACTCGCTCTATCCAAGTGCCATCCGATCCGAAGCGTTGTCACTGAATTCGCCCGGCCCCGACGAGCTCGATCGCGCAGCCCGATTGTCCATTCAACTCGCCGACCTCTACGCGGCGGCCGTCCTCGCGCTTCTGCGAGACGCCGCGGTCGCCCCAATGGATGTTATTGCCATCGGTTGCCATGGCCAGACCATCCGGCACCGCCCGGAATTGGGGTACACGATTCAACTGGTGGATCCGGCGCGCTTGGCCGAGCGCACTGGGATTCGGACTGTTGCCGACTTCCGAAGCCGCGACTTGGCGGCCGGAGGGCAAGGCGCCCCACTGGTCCCCGCGTTTCACCGTACCTGGTTCGGCTCGTCAATGGTGCATCGCGCCGTGCTGAATATTGGCGGGATCGCAAACGTGACCAGTTTGCCGATTGAGGGCCCAACGACGGGCTTTGACACTGGGCCCGGAAATCTCCTGCTGGATCATTGGGCGCAGGAATGCCTGGGCAGTCCGATCGATCGCGACGGTCGTTTCGCGGGCGGCGGCTCGGTGGTTCCCGCGCTGCTCGAGGCAATGCTTGAAGACGACTATTTCAATGTGGCGCCGCCGAAGAGCACCGGACGCGACCATTTCAATGCCGTATGGCTGCGCTCCCATGACATCGAAGGATTGTTGCCGGCAGATGTGCAGGCGACGCTCAGCGCGCTCACGGCGCGTTCAATCGCCGCGGCAATTGAACGTTACTGTGCCGGCGTGGCCGAGGTATTCGTCTGCGGGGGTGGCGCGCACAACCGCGACCTGATGGGACGATTGGCGAGCTTGCTTCAACATGCGGCGCTCAGTTCGACGTCTACGTTGGGCCTGGATCCCGACTGGGTCGAAGCTGTCGCATTTGCCTGGCTTGCGCGCTGTGCGGTTCGAAACGAAGCGTCGAGCCTGCCGGAGGTGACGGGTGCGCGCGGCGCGAGAGTGTTGGGCGCGATATATCCCGCGTGATCAAGGAGTAGAACGCAAAGAAATTCACCACGCAGGACGCGCGGGACGCAGAGGAGAAGCGGGGTTAATGCGTCTCCTTGCGTATGCTATTACGAGTCCGCGAGCTATACCGCGAAGACGCCTACGTCGCGAACGAAGACCCGCAACCGCAGGTGCTGGTTGCATTTGGGTTCTTGATGACGAACTGCGCGCCTTCCACGCCTTCCGTGTAGTCGATCTCGGCACCGACCAGATACTGGTAGCTCATCGAATCAACAAGGAGGGTCACGCCATTCTTCTCGAGGACGGTGTCTTCCTCGCTCACTTCCTCGTCGAACGTGAAGCCGTACTGAAAGCCGGAGCATCCGCCGCCGGTCACGAATACGCGCAGCTTGAGCTCGTTGTTTCCCTCTTCGTCGATCAACTGACGAACCTTGCCCGCCGCCGAGTCGGTGAAGACGAACGGGGTGGGCATCTCGGCTACTGCATTCATGCTGCCTCCGGTTGGAATGGGTCCGCTGCAAGGACGTGCGGGCGAATTGCTGCGTTTCAATGGCCAGCGAACGAATTGATCTTCCGTCGCATCGCTGATGGTGCCGCAACGTCCCCGGAATCGGGACTCGATTGGACCATTATCCGTTCGCCTGCACCTGGGGTCAACGTTGTCGGCGTCATGGATACCCGCAACATCGAATAAATCCCCAGAACCGGCCCCGGCTCGGAACCGAAACGCCCGATCAGGCGCTCGCGCGAGAGGCTATCTTGAGCTCAACTGCCTTCGAGTCGACTTCCGATCGATGCATCAGGTGGCCATCGACCACTGCCCCGAGGTGCATCTCGAGCGAAACGTAGTACACATCGCCCGTGACCCGGCAACGCGGCTGCAGCTCGAGAGATTCCAGGGCGTGGATCGGGCCTTTGACCGTTCCGTTGACGACCAGATGCGCGACGCGAATTTCGCCTTCAACCGTCGCCTGCTCGCTGATCACGAGGGTCGCGTCGCTCTCCGAGCTACCGGCAATGTCGCCTTGCACGATCCCGTCTATACGCAATCCACCCGCGAATGTGATGTTGCCTTCAACGCGGGTTCCGGAACCGATCAGGCTGTCGATGCGTGTCTGGGGGGCGGACTTCTTCTTTCCGAACATGGGCTTTCCTTATCGAAGATCTCGCAGGGGACGTTACGACACATTGAAGCTTTGGGTCGCCCTGGGCTGGGTTGACCCGTTCTCCAGGACTCGGACCTGTACTGATTTCAACTTGGTGGTCGGATCGACACGGAACAGACCTTCTACGCGCTGGATCCGTCGAAAGCTCAGTTTATACGCCGGGTCCGAAGCGGTTCGCGCATCGGGCAGCGTAATAGCCGCGGGCTTTCGATCATCCCGCTCGACATTCAAGACCAGCTCGAGGCTGCCCTGGAATTCCTTGCCCCGACGGACCTCCCCAGCGAACAAGAGCATTCGATAGCGATACTCGCCGGGCTTGCCGTTCGGTTCGACGCGCAGACTGTGAATGGTAAGGCGATCGTCCTTCCCGCCCGGCAACAGCGTCTCGAAGAATGTCAATTCCTCCTTGAGGTGCGCGTTCTCGGTCTCGACCGACTGCAATTGGCTGGCAAGCTGACCCTGTGCGGACTTCTCCATCTGTATGCGGCTATCGCTGCTCGCGCTGGCAGCTCTAAGGCGATCAAGCTCGGCGCTCAGCTCGGCCACTCGCTCATTCAGATGAACGCGTTCCCGCACTGCCTCGTGCGCGTCCGCAATGCCGGCGCGCTTCCCGACTTCATACATGCTGAACCCACCAACGAGAAAAACCGCGATGGTGAAAACCGTCCAGAAAATTCGCCAACCCAGTCCCATGCGGGCCCGAATTGCCATCGGGCCCGATACCGCGCTTGGGCGCATGCCTGAGGACGATCGTGCCATCAGGGAACTACGGCAGCGTGTTCAGTGAACGGCAGATCGACCTTGCCGCGCAGACTCGGAAACGCCTGATCGACAGGCATGCCGGCTTCTCTGCGGAAGGTAATGGCGCGAAGGTTCGCGTGCGGATGGCGCGCGATGATGTGCAGCAGCTCCACGCCGGTCTTACGCGTTCCACCCACAATGCCGATATCGATCACGGCTTGGACTCCCCGGGGAATCTTCGCGGCCGTCCGCGCTGGTTCCAAGTTGGCGACCCGCCATTGTGCGATCCTCGTCGCACGTGTCAATCGCCCAAACGAAAAAGCCGCCAAACGGCGGCATTTCCTAACCGGAATCCGATCCATCAGAGATTCGCGCGGTCCACCGCGCGAATTCCTAGCGCTTGGAGAACTGCTTCCGACGGCGCGCCTTGTGGAGGCCCACTTTCTTGCGCTCGACTTCGCGTGCATCGCGCGTTACCAGACCGGCACGCGAGAGCAACGGCTTCAACGAAGCATCGTAGTCGATCAGCGCTCGGGTGATGCCATGTCGAACGGCACCCGCTTGCCCGGACTCGCCGCCACCGTCGACGTTGACCTGAATGTCGAACGTCATCAGGTTGTCGGTCAGCACGAGAGGCTGGCGGACGATCATGCGTCCGGTTTCGCGGCCGAAGTATTGGTCGACGGGCTTCTTGTTGACGACGAACGCGCCCTTGCCACGCTTCATGAAGACGCGGGCCACGGCGCTCTTGCGACGCCCAGTTCCGTAGTTGTGGTTACCGATCATTGCGACAGCTCCAGGGTTCTCGGCTGCTGAGCGGTATGGGGATGCTCGGCGCCACGATAGACTTTCAGTTTCTTCAGCATTGCGTACCCGAGCGGCCCTTTCGGCAACATGCCCTTGACCGCTTTCTCCAGCACCCGCTCCGGAAAGCGCGCATGAACCTTCGCGTAGTTGGCCTCTTTGATGCCACCCGGATACCCAGTGTGGCGGTAGTACATTTTCTGCTGGGCCTTGTCGCCGGTTACCCGCACCTTGTCGACATTGACGACGACGATATAGTCGCCGGTATCGACATGCGGCGTGAACTCGGGTTTGTGCTTGCCGCGTAACCGGCGCGCGCATTCGACAGCCAGGCGCCCGAGCACTTTGTCGGTCGCGTCGATGACGAGCCACTCACGACGGACCTCGTGGGATTTTGCGAAGAATGTTGACATGTTCTTTTAGGATTCTGCGTAGGAGCCCGCCCAGAATCCATTGGGGTCGGGGGAACCGGCGAGTCTAATTCGAGCGCGTGTCCGCGTCAACGAGCTTGATGAAGCGCCGACCGAATGGCACGGAGATGATCGCGATCTCGTTGCATCGATTCGACGATACCGCGGCGGGAAACATCACGTCGCTTCCAGAAAAGAAAAACGCGACCCGTTGCGAGTCGCGTTCAATTCCACCAAAGGAGGAGGGTGGAGGAGACAACCTTGTGGGCCAAGCGCCGGTCGAATCGTTCTCGACAACACTTACCCACCCACAACCCGAATGTAGCAGAGAAATTTGTGCAATGCAATAGTTTAGTGTTGTCGTGCTTTTCGCGCATCCATGCTTGCGGCAACCACCCGTTGTGATCGCTGAATCTAAGGGTAACCAACGCCCGACACATGTCGGCTTAGAACGGTCGTTCGTATTCGGTGTCTACGCCTCGCCGGTGCCGCTCGCCCGTACGGCTGCACTCAGTTAGAGTCAGGCCTCGCGAGACCGTTCCGCCCCACGAAAGGAGCTTCGATGAAGTGCAAGGTCACTTGGTTTGATGGGATGTCGTTCATCGGCGAAACGGAAAGCGGTCACGCGATCGTGATGGACGCCGCACCGGATGCCGGCGGGCGCAATCTTGGCCCGCGTCCGATGGAGACGATACTGGCCGGCACCGGTGGATGCACCGCGTTCGATGTCGTGCTGATCCTCAAGCGCAGCAGACAAGACGTGACCGGCTGTCACGTCGAGCTGGAGGCCGATCGAGCGGAAACCGACCCGAAGGTCTTTACCCGCATTCATATGCACTTCGTCGTGCGCGGCCGGAACCTGAAGCCTTCACTCGTTGACAATGCCATCAAGCTTTCGCATCAGAAGTATTGCTCGGCGACGATCATGCTCGCCAAGACGGCGGAGATCACGCATGACTACGAAATCATCGAGGAAGGGGCTGCGCATGTTTGAGGGTGGTGGAGAAGCGTAAGGCCACCACGACCGCTCAAGCCTGCCCCCGCGAAGGCGGGGGGCACAACCGGCCCCGACGAGGATCAGAATTCATCAATAGTCACTGGCGAGAATGATCAAAACTTCGTGACCGTCGTGACGGTTGCGTCGTCGTGTTGAAGCGACCTTACTCTCACACGTAGTACGTGATTCCCGTCATCACCTTCGACGATGCCCGCATGGCCGCGCGGATCGGCATCGGCAGGTCGCTCCCGCCTAGCTGCTCCGCCGTATGCGCATGCCCAGCTTCTTCTGATCGCATGCGTTCGATAATCGCGCGGGTCTTGCCGTCGTTCGGGCTCAAGCGCTCCAGATGCCCGGTCAAGTGCGCTTCGACCTGACGCTCGGTTTCCTTCAGGAATCCAAGGTTCCAACGATCACCCAACCGCCCGGCCGCGAGGCCGATCGCGAACGATCCGGCATACCAGAGCGGATTCAACAGGCTCGTATGCCCGCCCAGCTCCCTGATGCGCGCCTCACTCCAGGCCAGATGATCTTCTTCCTCGTGCGCAGCGCGATCAAGTGTCGAGCGCAGCGAATCATTCGAGGACGCGAGCGCTTGGCCCTGGTACAGCGCCTGTGCACACACCTCTCCGCAGTGATTGACCCGCATGAGCGATGCGGCGTGGCGACGCTCCGCCTCGGTGAGATCGCATTCGGCAATCGATTCGGCAGGACTCGCACGCCGCGCCGTCGTGCCGCCTGTCACCGTGCGAAGCGCGCGATCGAACGCGATGATCAGGGAATCGAAATTGGGCACGCGCACGCCTTTCAGACCGATCGGTGAAGCAGCATACATCGCGCGCGGCCGACATTGAGTCTTTCGCTAGCGAGGCGGACCGACACTATTCGATTGCCACCGCCTGAACCGCAGCCGCGCTAGACTTGGGGCTAGTAAGCAAAGGAAACACGCATATGAGCAAATCACTCGTAGTAATTGACCCGGAGATTCAAAGCGGCGCGCCTGTCTTTGCCGGTACCAGAGTGCCAATACAGAACCTGTTCGATTATCTTGAGGAAGGCGACTCCTTGGAAATATTCTTGGATCAGTTCCCATCGGTAAGTCGCGAGATGGCTGTTGCCGTCCTCGAACAAGCCCGAGAGGCGCTGGTCCACGATGCGCATCCTGCTTGACGAGTCGCTTCCAAAAGACCTATCCACGCTCTTGGTCGGCCACGAAATAGCGACTGTCAGATCAGCCGGATGGTCCGGCATCAAAAACGGTAGGCTCCTCACCCTCGCCGCAACCCGGTTCGACGTTTTCGTTACAGCCGACCGGAACATTGAGTTTCAACAGAACTTATCCGTGCTGCCAATCGCAATTGTCGTTCTGATGGTACGCAGAACTCGAATTCAAGCCATCGAGCCGATTGTCCCCGACCTCATCAAGTTGCTGAGTCACATTCATCCTCGGACGCTTCGCAAAGTCGGTGGGTAACAGTCGTGCGCTAATGGGTGACCCCATGCTCGCGGCTCCGCTTCGCTTCCCGCGGCGCAGTCGGCGAAGCGTTCCTGAAATGAAGGCTGCGCCATTTACGGCCCCGGCAAGCTAGACGACTTTCCAGTCGCCCCCTTTGCAGATTGAGCGTTCACCTTGAGCCCTTCGAAGGGTAACGCGGGCTTATCGAAGGCGTGTGATGGTTTGCACGCGGATTTTCCGGCATTCACCCTTCGACAGGCCTGTCCTGAGCGTGTCGAAGGGCTCAGGACGTACGGTCGATCCCATTGAGTAAGCGCCTTTCGACCCGGCCCCTTTAATGATCCCTTCGCTTCGGGAAAGAAGACGCCTGCTGCGGCGCGCACAGCCTCGCCGAGGTGTAAGCGACCTTGACCGGGATGCCTGGCAAGCGCCGCGTCAGGGGCGACGAAGCGCTACTCTTCCTCGGCGACATTCGGGACCAGCTGAAGCTCGTCGCTCTGGACGAGCAGGAGTATTTTCAGATGGTGGAATCGGCCGCCGCGGACGGACTGGCCGGCGGCGCGGTCTACGACGCGATCCTCGGACGCTGCGCGCTCAAAGCGAAGGCGAAGGTCATCTACACATGGAACACCAAGGATTTCCTGCGCTTGTCGCCGGCAATTGCCGGCCGCGTGAAGAATCCCGAGACCCGCTGATTCGGTGTTTCGCTTTTCAGTCTTCGTACGACAAAAGCGACAAATTCAAACAAAGATAGGCTCCAGGCTCGATTTTCCATATCGATCAATTCGAGCCTGGCACCTTTACTCCCGAACATCACTCTGACCCCTATTTCCTCGTGTCGAAGGGTGAGTGCCGGTGCGTCCGTGAGCGGACGATCGCCCCGCCTACGACAAGCCTGCGTTACCCTTCGACGGACTCAGGGCGAACGGAGGCTTGAGCAGCGCACGTCAATCCCGCTAAGTAAGTGCCATTCCACTCTGACCCCTATTTCCTCGATCTTCCACTCTGACCCCTATTTCCTCGACCAGGCCAGATGATCTTCTTCCTCGTGCGCAGCGCGATCGAGTGTCGAGCGCAGCGATTCATTCGAGGACGCGAGCGCTTGGCCTTGGTACAGCGCCTGTGCACACACCTCTCCGCAGTGATTGACGCGCATGAGCGATGCGGCGTGGCGACGCTCCGCCTCGGTGAGATCGCATTCGGCAATCGATTCGGCAGGACTCGCGCGTCGCGCCGTCGTGCCGCCTGTCACGGTGCGAAGCGCGCGATCGAATGCGATGATCAGGGAGTCGAAATTGGGCACGCGCGTCCTATGCGAGGGGGCTGATCACGAAGAATACACCGCGCGCATTCCACAAATAAAAACGGGCGCCGAAGCGCCCGCTCTAAGCAATCGACTTTCGTCGATCAGAACTGATGCCAGACACCGAGGGCGATGATGCGGGGATCCGCACCAGCGCTCGTTGCAGGGACTCCACCGACCGGCGTAGCGAGACCGCTCGACGTCGCAGACACCGCGGGCACGCCATTGTTCGCTGACGTAATCGATCCGCCGACGTAGTCCATGTTCGCATTGGACTGGTTGGTGATCTGGTTCCACGTCAAGTAGACCGCCGTGCGCTTGGACATGTTGTATCGTCCACCGAGCATGAACGCGCGGGTTTTGGTGTTGTCACAAGTGGTCGCTGCGGTTTCCGTACAGCCACTGACCTTGCCGCCTTGGCCGAACTGCGCGAGCGCTTGAACATTGCCGAACGCATGCTCCCAGGAAACGGCGAAGAAGTTTTGCTTCAGATCATCGCCAGCTAATGCCAAGCCAGCCGCCCCTGCGACGTCGATATTCTTGAGTTGCATACCCAGGACCGAGATCTGCGCGCCAGGCATGTACGTAAAGCCAACGCTACCCTTCAGATTCTTGTTCGTGGCTTGCGTGGTTACTGGTGCCACTGGGTCGGCCGCCTTGACTTCCGACCAATCAATCTGCGCACTGATCGGGCCACCGGCCCAGCGCGCCGTCACGCCATAGTTCCTGGCGTTGGTGTTCGCACCGGCCGCAGCCGCTTCGGAATTAGGCTGATAGCTTCCCGTCGCATTGAATCCACCGAATGTCGGGGTCGTGTACTGCAACACGTTGCTTTGGCGCGCAATGCCAGCATTCACGCGGCCTGCCGAACCCGTGAGGAACGGAATATCCGTGTTCACATAGTTGGCGCCAGTCTGCATGATCGTTCCGTTGCCCCACCACACGTCCTGGCGGCCAAACGTTACACGGCCGAAACCGCCTTCGAGGCCCACGAACGACGGCCGCGAACCCAAAAAGCCAGAGCTATTGTTGTTCTGGGTACCTTGGCCCTGGGCATTGCCGGTATCCATGTTCACACCGGACTCGATCTGGAAAATGGCCCGCAAGCCACCACCCAAATCTTCAACGCCACGCACGCCAAGCCGCGAACCAGAATCGAACACAACTTGTCGCTGTTTGAAATCGGCTGCCGAACCGGCTGCTGCGCCAGTGGCTTTGTACTGACTGAAACCCAGATTCGCGCGACCGTACAGCGTCACGTTGCTGGCTTGTCCGAACGCAGGGGCGGCGAACACGCTGGTGACCGCCAGTGCTATCAGCTTCTTGTCCATCAACAGTTTCTCCTCTTGTATTTGAAGGCGAACCATCGATCGACAGAGTTGACCCATGGTCCGTACCACACCCCTCCGACCAGCATGGCCGGGAAGTTACGGCGGATTCTGCCGATGAGCGGTTGTGGATCACAACAACAACACGCGAAAAGTTTGCAAAAAACCAAGATTCGTTGCGTAGGCGCAACAAACTGAATCGCGCTCGAATTCAATGGGATACGGGCGATACCTCGACAGGCAGCCGAACTTGATCTCCAACTATTTGGCATAAGCCCCTGAATCGGCTGCCCTTTCCTGTTGCGGCAGAGCAACAACATAGGCACTTACGACGCTCGCAGGCCGGATTCCTAAGAAAACAGCGTTGAAAGCGCAAGACCTGGGTCGGATGCCCGCATGAAGGTTTCCCCGACGAGGAAAGCGCTGACCCCACGAGCACGCATTCGGTCGACGTCAGCACGCGTCAGGATGCCGCTCTCTGTCACGGCCAATCGTTCCGCCGGAATGCGATGGAGCAGATCGAGCGAGGTCTCGAGGCGTGTTTCGAACGTACGAAGGTTGCGGTTGTTGATGCCGAGCAGTGGCGTACGCAGTTGCAACGCGCGATCCAGCTCATTCGCGTCATGCACCTCGACAAGTACCGCCATCCCGAGCGCGATCGCGAGATCTTCAAGCTCCACCATGTGCGCCTGTTCGAGCGCGGCAACGATCAGCAACACACAGTCGGCGCCTATCGCGCGCGCCTCGACCACCTGGTACGGATCGACGATGAAATCCTTGCGCAATACAGGGATGCCGGCGGCCGCCTTCGCCTCGACCAGATACTCCGATGCGCCCTGGAAAAATTGCCGATCGGTGAGGACGGACAGACAAGCCGCGCCATGCGTCGCATAGGAACGCGCAATCGCGGCGACATCGAACTGCTCGCGAAGAACACCTTTGCTCGGACTTGCCTTCTTGATTTCGGCGATTACCGCCGATCGACCTGCCGCGATTTTGTCGCGCATCGCACCGACGAAATCGCGCGCCGGTGGTTGCGCCTCGGCGTCGCGACGCAACGAGACGAGATCCCGTTGCGCCCGTGCGGTGGCGATCTCCTCGGTCTTAACCGCGAGAATGCGCTGCAATACGTCAGCCATGCTTTACTTTCCAGCCTGCTGGGTGAACTTGACAAAGGCGTCGAGCTTGGCCCGCGCCGCCCCGCTCGCGATGAGCTCGAACGCCTGGTCGATACCATCCTGCATCGTGGGCACCAGGCCCGAGATATAAATCGCCGCACCCGCGTTCAAGCCAACGATATCGCGCGCCGCACCAACCTTGTTCTCAAGCGCGCCGAGCACCATTGCCCGCGATTCTTCGACCGTGCCGACCTTCAATGTGCGCGAATCATGCACCGGCAAGCCGAATTTTTCCGGATGCACCATGTACTCGTCGATGCGACCATCCTTCAACTCGCCCACCATGGTCTGTCCGCTGATCGATATCTCGTCGAGGCTTTCCATGCCGTAGACGGTCATTGCATGGCGCGCGCCCAATCGCTGCAGCACGCGGATCTGGATGCCCACCAGATCGGGATGAAACACGCCCATCAATTGCGTTGGCGCAAGCGCCGGGTTCGTGAGCGGGCCGAGGATGTTGAAGATCGTACGGATGCCGAGCTCGCGGCGCACCGGCGCGGCATGCTTCATCGCCGCGTGATGCGCGGGCGCGAACATGAATCCGACACCCACCTCATCAATGCATCGACCCACCTGGTCCGGTGTCAGCGCGATATTCGCGCCGAGCGCCTCGAGCACGTCGGCGCTGCCCGACTTGCTCGACACCGCCCGATTGCCGTGCTTGGCGACCTTTGCGCCCGCCGCGGCACAGACAAATGTTGCAGCGGTGGAGATGTTGAACGTGTGCGAGCTGTCTCCACCGGTGCCGACCACGTCGACCAGATGCCGCGTATCGGTAACGGTCACCTTCGTCGCGAACTCGCGCATCACCTGGGCCGCGGCGGCGATCTCTCCGATGGTTTCCTTCTTGACCCGCAGACCGACCATGATGGCCGCGATCATCACCGGCGACATCTGTCCGCTCATGATGGAGCGCATCAGGTCGAGCATCTCATCATGAAAGATCTCGCGATGTTCGATCGTGCGTTGCAAGGCCTCTTGGGCGGTGATGGTCATTGGCAGGGCTCCTTCTTTAAGGTCGTTGGGATGCATGATGTCAGAGAGTGAGAAAGTTCTGCAGGAGACGGTGCCCGTGCTCGGTCAACACGGATTCCGGATGGAACTGGACACCGTCGATCGGGAGCGTTCGGTGTCGCAAACCCATGATCTCGCCATCGGCTGTCCACGCCGTCACGTCGAAGCATTCGGGCAGGGTTTGGCGCTCCACCGCGAGCGAGTGATAGCGGGTAGCGATGAACGCATTCGGAATGCCGTCGAATAAGCCACGACCGCCGTGCTCGACCGGCGACACCTTGCCGTGCATCAACGTCTTGGCATGCACGACCTTGGCACCGAACGCCTGGCCGATCGCCTGATGCCCGAGGCACACGCCGAGGATCGGTTTCCGGCCGGCAAATCGCGCGATCGCATCAAGCGATATCCCGGCCTCGTTCGGCGAACAAGGCCCCGGCGAAATCACGATGCGCTCGGGGTCGAGCGCTTCAATGTCCGCAAGCGAGAGCTCGTCATTGCGGACAACCTTCACCTCCGCGCCAAGCTCGCCCAAGTATTGAACGAGGTTGTAGGTGAACGAATCGTAGTTGTCGATCATGAGGATCATGGCGGAGATAACTCCTTGTTCGCGAACCTATCAACGACCAGTCGATTGATAGCCGTTCTTTGAAGCGGTGGCCCGATCAATCGGGGCCTCGGTCGCCGAAATGCTCGGCGCGGAAACGGGGAAGTCAGTCACGCTAATCGGGCCATATTGCGCGCCAGCGATCGTCACCATGGTCGAAGTAGCGTGCCACCCGCGTGCCATCCCAGTGGTATCGCAGATGCTTGGTTTGCACGGGAATGCCGACTGCCCTGGGGCGAAACCCCGCAATGCATTGGCCACCTGCGTTTCGCACGCTGGAATACACCACGCCGTTGCTGCCGCCGTCTCGAAGCTGCTGAGCAAGGGTTTGGCTCGCCACATAGGAATTGGGATCGAGGACGGCGGCTCGCTCGCGCGCCGGTAATGATCCGACGTCGTGCAGACGCGCATCGACCCTTCCGACGAGCACGCG
>JANMUI010000423.1:0-14135 GCA_031391405.1 Betaproteobacteria bacterium | reverse complement strand
GGTGAGTCGGCCGGTGTGGCGCCGCCCAGCACAAAATGGTTGCCGCCGCCGGTGCCGGTATGGCGGCCGTCGACCATGAATTTTTCCGTCGACAGGCGGGTCTCGCGCGCGGTGTCGTAGAGAAAAGTGGTCTGCTCGACGAGCTGGTCCCAGGTGCGCGCCGGTTGAATGTTGACTTCGATCACGCCAGGGTCAGGTGTCACGCGCAGGCAAACGAGCCGCGGGTCGCGCGGCGGTTCGTACCCTTCGAGCACCACTGGCAGTTGCAGGGATTCCGCGGCCGCTTCAATCGCCGCGACAAGCTCCAGAAAATCCTCCATCGTAGCGGTCGGCGGCATGAACACATGCATGCGCCCGGCGCGCGGTTCTGCACAGAGCGCCGTGCGCGTAATCCAGGCCGCCGATTCAAAGAGTGCGGGGCGGGCGGCAGCATCGCGCGCGCTGCCGGGCACCTCCCCGCCGTGGCCTTCGCGCTGCGCTTCACCGCGTTGCACGCCTGCTGTCCCAATGGTTGGCGAGGCAGCATGGTCCGCCAAACGAGTCTCGCCTTGCCGTCCGGCGCCCGGCATGCGCTGGCGGATCGTCTGATAACCCGGCAGCGCAGGAAAAATTTGGTTGGGATCGGGTTGATGCAACGATGGATAGTCGCCAGGTGCCACCCATGGCTGGGAATCGAGCGGCAGGCGATAGCCTAGCGGCGAATCGCCGGGCACCAGATAGCAGCGCCCACGCAAGAACCACGCGCCGCTTTGCCAGCGCGTGCCGTCGTTCGCCACCGGCAGCACATGCCCGACCACCTTGTCGAGCCCTTGCGAAAATACCTTGCACAGCCGCTCGCGTTCCATCGGATCGTCGAGCCGCGCATCGAACGGATCGACATTGACCGGCAGGCGACGTTCGCGCCACAGGTAATACAACACGTCTTCGTAAGCGGGAAAGATGTAGCTCGGATCGAGCCCAAGGCGGCGCGCCACCGCGTCAAGCAACGCGCGGGCCTGCAGGTCGGTGAAGCCGTCATCGGTGTGTTCCCGCGCGAACAGCGCGGGGTTCGACCAGAGCGGCTCGCCATCGGCGCGCCAGAATGCATTGAGCGACCAGCGCGGCAACTGTTCACCCGGATACCATTTGCCCTGGCCGTAGTGCAACAGTCCGTGCGGCGCGTAATGCGCCTTGAGTCGCGCCAGCAGATCGGCAGCCAGGACCCGCTTGTGCGGGCCCATTGCATCGGTATTCCACTCGGCAGCGTCGCGATCGTCCACCGCTACGAAGGTCGGCTCGCCACCCTGGGTGAGCCGCACATCGCATAGGTCGAGATCGGCGTCGATGCGCCGGCCGAGCGTTTCGATCTGCAGCCACTGCTCTTCGGTGTACGGCTTGGTCACGCGCGGTGCTTCCCACACCCGCTCGACCTTCATGTGGTGCTCGAAGCTGACTTCGCATTCATCGATCGCACCGGTGATCGGGGCCGCCGAGGACGGCTCCGGCGAACACGCAAGCGGGATATGTCCCTCGCCCGCCAGGAGGCCTGAGGTCGGGTCGAGCCCGATCCAGCCCGCGCCCGGCAAATAGACTTCGCACCATGCATGCAGGTCGGTGAAATCGGCGGCCGGACCCGACGGCCCGTCGAGCGCCTTGACGTCGGGCGCGAGCTGGATCAAGTAGCCGGACACGAAGCGCGCCGCCAACCCGAGGTGGCGGAGCAACTGCACGAGCAGCCACCCGGTATCGCGACAGGAACCCGACCCATTGGTGAGCGTCACCTCGGGGGTCTGCACGCCGGGTTCCATGCGGATCAGATAGGCGACATCCCGTTGCAGCCGCTGATTGAGCGCGACGAGGAAATCGGTGGACTGCTTCGAGGTGCGCGGCACGTCGGCCAGATAGGCCGCAAACTTCGGCGTGGCCGGCCCTTTGACGAGGTAAGGCGCAAGGTCGCGTGCCTGTTCCGGCGCGTAGGCGAACGGGTATTGGTCCGCCTCGGGCTCCAGAAAGAAATCGAAAGGATTGTGCACGGCCATTTCCGCGACAAGGTCGATCTCGACGCGCAACTCGCTCGTCCGGTCCGGCAAGACCAATCGCGCGAGATAGTTCGACTGCGGGTCCTGTTGCCAGTTGACGAAGTGCTTGCGCGGGTCGACCTGCATCGAATAGGCGAGGATGCGCGTGCGGCTGTGCGGCGCCGGGCGCAGGCGCACGAGTTGCGGGCCAAGGTTGACCGGGCGGTCGTAGCGGTAATGCGTGATGTGATTAATCGCAACGTGAATCGACACTGCGGAAATTCCTCGGCAAGAATGAACCCTGGTGGTGTGGATGGGCGCAGGCTACGGTGTCAGCGCGGCCGTCACGCAAAACCCACGCGCGGTATGGTTATGCGGTAGCCGCGGTGGGCACCATACCCGACTGCTCATGCGCCTGAAAGTACTCGGCGGCGATCTGTTCATGGATCGCCGCAATATCGGTTTGCACGGCTTCGAGGTATTCATGCCGCAGCGCCGGCGCGAGGCCGTCGATGTGCATCCCATCGAGTCTGCGCTGCGCGACGCGCAGCACCTTGAGCGGTCGCATGTTGTGCGGCAGCACCGCCAGGCAACCTTCGATTTCGTCCAGGCAGCGTCGCACCGTGCGCGGGAAATGCGGATCCTTGAGAAGGTAGTTGACCACATCGGCGCTCCGGACATGCACCGACATATGCCGCCGGTACATCTGGTACGCATCGAGTGAATTGAGCACGCCCATCCACAACAGGCCGATCGCCGGATCCTCGGGGACCTGCTGACGCGGTACCAGCACCGCAGCGTGAATGTCGACGATGCGCGTGGTCATGTCGGCGCGCTCGGTGTAGCGTCCGAGCAGGATGAAATGGTAGGC
This sequence comes from Betaproteobacteria bacterium, assembly GCA_031391405.1. Classification (GTDB taxonomy): domain Bacteria; phylum Pseudomonadota; class Gammaproteobacteria; order Burkholderiales; family SG8-39; genus SHXR01. The sequence continues at coordinate 11,267 of JANMUI010000423.1, read as the reverse complement.
GATGTCATGGCTCATGCAGTCGGTCAGCAGGCCCACCACTGACTGGCGCCGTGCGATGATTTCCTCCAGGATGCCGTAGCGGCTCGCGCGTTCCACCGCTTGCGATGTATGGCCGTTGACGAAGTGGAAGAGGCCGTTGATGCGTTCCCATGCGAGCCGAGGCAGCACTTCGCGCAAGGTGCGGCAGTTCTCGCGCGCCGTGCGGATGCAAGAGACAATCGAGCTCGGATTGCGCGCGTCATTCACCAGAAAGCGGATGATGCTCGCCTCGTCCTGCTGCGCATAGGAGTCGTTGAACAGGCGGTCGAGCCCGGCCACCTTCAGCAGCACATCCCAGCCGAAGGAGGCGCCACGCGGCAGGTCGAGCAGCACGTGCGTCGTGGCGTTGACTAGCCGCGCGGTATTCTCGGCGCGTTCCAGGTAACGCGTCATCCAATAGAGGTTTTCGGCAACGCGCGAGAGCATCAGTTTCGAGCCTCCACTATCCAGGTATCCTTGCTGCCGCCGCCCTGCGAGGAATTCACCACCAGCGAGCCTTCGCGCATCGCAACGCGCGTGAGACCGCCGGTGGTCACGTAAAGGGAGTCCGATTGCAGGACGAACGGCCGCAGATCCAGGTGCCGCGGCGCCACGCCCTCACCGGCCAATGTCGGCGCGGTCGACAACGCGAGCGTGGGCTGCGCCATGTAGTTGCGTGGATCGGCGAGGATACGCTGCCGGCATTCCTCGCGTTCGGCGGCGCTCGCGCGGGGGCCGATCAGCATCCCGTAGCCGCCCGATTCGTTGGCCGGCTTCACGACGAGCTTGTCGAGATTCGCGAGCACATAGGCCCGGTCGCGCGCGTCCATGCAGAGATAACTCGGCACATTGGGAATGATCGGATCTTCGCCAAGATAGTAGCCGATGATCTTCGGCACGAAGGTATACACCACCTTGTCGTCGGCGACCCCCGCGCCCGGTGCGTTCGCGATGCCAACGTTGCCGCGCCGCCACGCGCGCATGAGGCCGCGCGCGCCGAGGACCGAGTCCGGAAGGAACGCTTCGGGATCGAGAAAATCGTCGTCGACGCGCCGGTAGATCACATCGACGCGGCAGGGGCCATCGATGGTTTTCATGTACACGCAATCGTCCGCTGCGACGATCAGATCGGAACCTTCCACCAGTTCCGCACCCATCTGCTGGGCGAGATAGCTGTGCTCGAAGTAGGCGGAGTTGTAGATCCCCGGTGTGAGCACTGCGATCACGGGCCGCTCGCCGGTGCGCGGCGACAGTGCAGCCAAGGTGTCATGAAGGCGTGTGGTGTAATCGTCTACCGGCAGAATATCGCAGAGCTCGAACAACTCCGGAAACAGGCGCTTCATCAGCATGCGGTTCTCGAGCATGTAGGAAACACCCGATGGCACGCGCAGATTATCTTCGAGCACATAGACGACCCCGTCGCCATCGCGCACCAGATCGGTGCCACAGATATGCGCCCAAACACCAAAGCGGGGCATCTGGCCGACGCACTGTGGACGAAAGTTCTTGGAGCCCGCCAGGACCTCCGCCGGAAACAGCCCGTCCTTGATGATGCTCTGATTGTTGTAGATGTCGTTGATGAACAAATTGAGCGCAGTGAGCCGCTGTTTGAGCCCTGCCTCGATACGGCGCCATTCCTCGATCGGCATTACGCGGGGAATGATGTCGAATGGCCACGCGCGGTCGATATTGGCTTCATCGCCATAGACGGTAAAGGTAATGCCCATCGTCATGATGGCCGCATCAACCGCCGCCCGCTGCCGGTTCAGTTCGGCGGCGTCCAGACGCGCAAGGTAGTCGACCAGCGTCTTCGCCCACGGCCGCGGCGCGCCCTGCGCATCGATCAGCTCATCGTAGAAGCCGACCGACCGATACGCGCTGAAATCCAATTTCATGACCATTAGTCACTTACAAAGAGAGGCACGCCGGCTCTTGCAAGAAACGTACGCGGCGCCTTGGTAGTCCGACGCCCCATGATACGGCTTCCAGAGACCATGGCGAATTGAGAAGGCGCTAACATGCCGCCAAGCCGGTGCAGAACGGGACCGCAAGGTGTCGCTCGTGCCAGACTTAGCCGCCAACACGATGGGATCCCCATGATCGAGCCCCTACTCCTAGCGGCCGCGCGCGTTTTGACTTTCGAGCAGCAGCGGCCGCTCACCAATGCGAGCGGTTTTTTCTTCGCGCGTGACGAGCGGCTGTTCCTGGTGACCAGCCGGCATGTGATGATCGATGTGCCGAGCAAGCATTTCCCGGACCGCATCGAAATCGAGTTGCATGTTGACCCGGTCAATCTCGCGCACTCCACCGGCTTCTCGATTCCGCTGTACCGCGACGGCAAGAGCCTCTGGCGCCAAGGCCTCGACACCGCCGGAGAGATCGATGTGGCGGTGATCGAGCTCGAACGCGTCGCGCTGCCCAAGAACACGGTCTACCGCGCGTTCACGCCCAGGCATCTGCCCTCCTCTCTCGACCAGATTGAAATCGGCAGCTCACTGCTGGTGGTGGGCTTTCCGCTCGGCTTTCACGACACCCTGCACCACATGCCGGTGGTGCGCCACGCGGTCATTGCGTCGTCGTTTGGTCTGCGTTTCCGGGGCCATGGCTACTTCCTTACCGATGCGCGTACGCATCGGGGCACGAGCGGCGCGCCCGTGGTCATGAGAGTTTCCGGGCCAGACCCGGCAGCGGGCGAGCTACCCTGGATGCTCCTCGGCGTTCACTCCGCGCGGCTCGATGCGGGCACGCGCGACAAAGACCTCGACGAAGCGCTCGGGCTCAACTGCGCGTGGTATGCCGACATTCTGCTTACCCTTACTGCACCGTGACCTGTTAAGCCGAACACGGCACGCACCACGGGGCTTCCGCCTCGCGCAGCGCCGCCGCACCAAGCGACGCTGCAACGCCCGCTACGCCGCCGGATGAAGCAAGGCTCAATGCAATGATCGCCGTCGCCGCCTACTTTCATGCCGAGCGCAGAGGCTTCGCGCCGGGCGACCCCCTGCAGGACTGGGTGATGGCCAAAGCGGAGGTTGCGCAGATGTTCCCGCAGTCGACGGGTGAATCATGACGTTACTGTCAGTACCGATCATAGACATCGAACCATACCGATGCGTAGACCGGATGTTCATTTCGACGGCATCTCTATCTTTGAACGATATGCATGAGCATGCCGCCAAGCGCCTTCGGATGCGGGAATCCGATCAGCGCGCGACGTGAGCCGGGACGCCCGGTGGTATCGATCATCGGTAATCCGGCGCGCGCCAACTGCGCGAGCGTGCCGTTGATGTCGGGTGATTTGAGCGCGATGTGATGCAGCCCGCGTCCGCGCGACTGGACGAATCGCGTGATGGCGCCCTGATCCTGTCGCGTCGTGCCCGGCTCGCCATGCCGTACTTCGGCACCTTGCTGTGGATTGAAATTGGCAAGGAACTCGAGCTCGCAATCCCCAACGGTGATGAAGCACACGCGCAGTCCACCAACCGGTTCAGGCTTCCTGTTGTGATAGATCACGCCGTACTTGTCGGAGGTGAAGCTCTCGACCGCCATCACGACCTCCATGTCGGTCTGACGGCTCTCGACTTCGAATTCTAGCTTGCGCGAAAAGACCCGCTCATCCTCACCGACATCGGTACTGGCGACGCCGATATGGTCGATCCGCTCGATGGTACCGCCGGCGTGCGGCGCGAGCGAGAGAGGCTCGGTCAGGACCGTTCGCACACCGACCGTTGCGGCACGATCGACGCGACACATCGCGCGACCGGCCAGACCCGACACTTGCGCCGACGCGCCAATGGCTACGCCTTGCAGCCGCTCGATTGCGCCGCGCAGATCGGCCGCCGCGAGGGCGATGTGATGAACGCCGGGATTCGCATCCCCCTCGACCAGCGCGTGCTCGGGCGGACACACCACGAGCGCCGCACGGCCGATACTGAACGCCGGCAAGGTCGCGCCCGCATAAGCAAGATCGTTACGCGGCAGGCCAAGATGGCGGCCGAACACTTCGCATGCGGCGGCGGGATCGCGCGATACCAACGCAACGTATGCAAGCTCACCGATTGCCATCATTCACCCATTCGTCTGCACAACGCGCGCCGCCACGAGCGCATCGATTTGTTCGTTCGACAAGCCGTAATCGGCCAGTACCGCTCGCGAATCCTGCCCGAGTGCAGGCGGGGCACGACGCACGGAGTTTCCTGTCAGCGCGTCCATGCGGATGGGATTGGCCATGGTGCGCATCGTACCAATCAACGGGTGCTCGAATTCCTCGATCATTTTGGTGGCAAGCACATGCGGATCCTTGAACACTTGGTCCAACGTGAAAATCGGTCCTGCCGGCAGGCCGAGCTTCACCAACTCGCCGGTCCAATGCATCTTGCCTTGCTTGGCGAAGCACGCGTTCAAGCGGCGCTTCACTTCGAGGCGATTGCGCATGCGGGCTGCGTTGTTGCGAAAGTCCGGATGCGCGAGGAGATCATCGAGGCCAAGCAGCCCGCAGAGCTTGATCCACATGTCTTCGGTGGCCGCGGCCATATTGAACGGACCGTCCGCCGCCTCGAACATGCCGTATGGGCAAATCACCGGATGATCATTGCCGGCGACACCAGGTGTATCGTCCAATGTCAACTGCCGTTGACCTTGTACGGTGAGGAGGCCGATCAGTCCGGCGAGTAAGGACGTTTCGACGCGCTGACCTTTGCCGGTGCGCGTCCGCTCGATCACCGCAGATTGAATGCCAAGCGCTGCCCACATGCCGGCCACGACATCGCCAATTGGAATGCCAACGCGCGTCGGCCCCGATTCCGGCTGACCGGTGAGACTCATGAGCCCGGACATGCCCTGCGCGATCTGGTCAACGCCGGGCCAGTCACCATAGGGTCCAGTGCGCCCGAACCCGGTGATCGAGGCGAAAATCAAACGCGAATTGCGCGCGGCGAGCGTCTCGAAGTCCATCGCCATCTCGCCCATCACGCCGGGCTTGAAGTTCTCGATCAGGATGTCGGTGCGATCAGCAAGCGATCGGATGAGATCGAGCCCGCGCGGATCACGGAAATTCAGCGCGAGGCTGCGTTTGTTGCGATGGATGCTGAGGTAATAGACGCTGATATCGTCCTTGAACGGTCCCCATTTGCGCACCATTTCGCCATCGGGCATGGGTTCGATCTTCACGACATCAGCACCGAGGTCGGCCAGGATCATCCCGCAGAAGGGGCCGGCTAGCGCGCGCGACAGGTCGAGGACCTTGAGGCCGGCGAGGGGCAAGGACGCGGAGGGCGTGGATATTGGCATGGCAGGCCGATCATAGCGGCGGATGCCGGAGCCTGCAGTCCCGGGCGATGACCGCGGCGCATCCAGCGTCTCGACGTTCTGATCAGGGTACCTCTAAAAATTCAAATTTTCCGTCATTCCCGCGAAGGCGGGAATCCAGAGGCTATTGACTCATCGGGGATTCCAAAAAGCCTAGATTCCCGCCTTCGCGGGAATGACGAATTTTTAGAGGCGCCCTTCAGGCAAAATCGGGAATCCCGATTTCGCCGCCCGGCCGATCGCAATCTCGAATAAACTCCTTTGGCGACCCTCGCGAGGCTGGCCTTGCCTCTCGCCCCCGGGGCGATTTGTCGAACGATCTCAACACGCCAAGGAGAACCACGATGGCACTGACTGAACTGAATCATTTCCTGCTGGTGGCGAAGGACTTGGAGAAAACCAAGGATTTCTATTGCGACGTGCTCGGGTTCGAGAAGGTCTTTCGGCCCGATTTTGGCTTCCCTGGGTACTGGCTTGGCGTGAACGGAAAAATCTGCGTACACCTCGCCTCCAAGGATCCGAACCCCATCAAGGACACCTTCCTGCTCAAGATCCACAACGAGAAGGAAACCGGGTCCGGCGTGGTCGACCATGTCGCGTTCCTCGCGGAAGATCCCGAGGGCGTACAGCAACGCATCAAGAAGACCGGCAACAAGATGCACTTCCGCAACTTCCCTGACGCGAAGCTCTATCAGATCTTCCTGAAGGATCCTGATGACGTGACGATCGAGCTCAACTTCCTTGGCGTCGAGATCAAAGGCGACTGGATGGGCGACGATCCAACGTCTGCAATGACGCTCACGAAGGGCGAAAGCGGGCACAAGATCGCAGCGACGACGTAGAAATCCGGTCGGTTGACCGCCCGGATTTCTGACGATGCGGGTGACCAAACACCAAGCGGTCGCTATCCCGTAGCCACCCTCTCTCGACCCCGCGCCTAAACTCGGGCGCGGGGTCGCTCGCGTAGGCTCAGGGCGAACGGAGGCTTGAGCAAAGTTCCGCTAAGCAAGTGCCATTCTGCTCCGTCGCTCGTATTCCGCTGCGATGCCCTCGGCACGCTCCAGCGGCCAAGAAGACTCCAAGCATTGGGGCGCGCCGTTATGCATCGAGGAATGATCAACTAAGCGCCGCGTCACCCAGAAAAATCCGTTTCACCTCGGATGAGCGCAGCAACTCGGCTGACGGGCCGCTGAGAATCGTCCGCCCCGATTCGAGAATCGTGCCGCGGTCGGCGAGCCGCAGTGCCAGCTCCACATTCTGCTCGATGAACAGCACGCTGATCCCTTGCTCGTCGCGAATGCGCCGGAACAGCGTGCCGATCTCATCGATGATCCGCGGGGCCAGCCCGAGGAACGGCTCGTCCACCATCAATAGTTGCGGCCGCGCCATGAGACCGCGCGCGATCGCAACCATCTGCTGCTCGCCGCCCGACAATGTATGCGCGAGCTGTGTGCGGCGCGCCTTGATGACCGGAAACAGCGTCTCGACGCGGGCGAGCGTTTCGTCGCGGTGCGGGCGCGCTTGTGGATTGTGGGCGCCGAGCAGAATGTTGTCCTGCACGGTGAGAAACGGAAACAGCCGCCGGCGCTCCAGTACGTGCGCAATGCCAATGCTTGCGGTGCGATGCGCGGGCAGTCCGTCGATGCGCGTGCCGGCGAGTGTGATGCGGCCGGCGCGCGACTTCACCAGACCCGAGATCGAATTCATCAACGTCGACTTGCCGGCACCGTTCGGTCCGAGCACGGCGACGATCGCGCCGGCGTCGACGCGCAGATCGGCCTGCCAAAGCACCTGGTAATCACCGTACGCAACGTCGATGCCTTCTACCGCGAGTGGTCCCCGGCGTGCGACGTCGGTCATCGCTGGTACACCGGCCCGAGGTAAGCTTCGATCACCTTGGGTTCGCGCGTCACGACTGCGGGCGGGCCGTCCGCGATGACTTCACCCATATAGAGCGCGACGATGCGCTGTGCGACCGCGGTGATGACGCGCATATTGTGTTCGATCACGAGCACGGTGACGCCACCCGCGTGCACGTCGCGAATAAGCTGCACGAGGCCGGGGATCGATCCCTGGTCGACGCCGCCGGTGACTTCATCGAGTAGCAGCACGCGCGGCCGCGTGGCGAGCGCGCGCGCCAGCTCGAGGCGCTTGCGCTGGCCGGTCGAGAGGGTGCGCCCGTGCGATGTGGCCTTTTCGGCCAAGCCGACCCGGTCGAGCAACTCGCGTGCTTGGGCCCGCGCATGGCGCACGTCCCGCGTGCGAGTGAGGGCGCCCACCATCACATTGTCGAGCACGCTCATGCCCTGAAAGGGGCGCAGCTTCTGGAACGTGCGCGCAACGCCATGCTGGCAGACCATATCCGGCGAGAGCCCGGTGAGCCGCGTGCCCTCCAGGCGGACTTCGCCCTCGTCGGGCCGATAGAAGCCGCTGATGCATTCGAAGAGCGTGGACTTGCCGGCGCCGTTCGGTCCGATAATGCCGATGAGCTCGCCGGCCGCGTCGTTAAACGAAATGCCTTTGTTTGCGGTAATGCCACCGAAGCGCTTGGTGACACCAGCAACCGACAGCAGGCTCGGAGGGCTTGCGACGCTCACGATTGCGCGCTTCCCGGATTCAATCGGCGAAGCCGCTCGCTGAACGAGCCGACCAGACCACGTGGCGCGAAGCGCACCATCAAGACGAGCGCGCAGCCATAGAGGATCAGGTAGATGCCGACGAATCGGGCATCGATCCCACCGAAATGCGCGCGCAATGCCGTCTCGAGGACAGTGACGAGCGCGGCACCCAGGAATGGTCCGGATGCGGTGCCGAGTCCGCCGATGATCGCCGCCAGCGCAAACTTGATCGACAGATCGACCGAAAACACATAAGCCGGATCGACGAACCCGACGTACTGTGCCCACAGTGCTCCGCACACTGCCGTGAAGGCAGCGCTCACCGCGATGGCCGCGATCTTCAACCGTCGCGCCGGCACGCCGAGCGACAATGCGGCGTCCTCGTCCTCCCGCACGGCTGCGAGCTGATAGCCGCGCCGCGAGCGCTCGAGGTAGACCTGCACGAGATAGACCAGCACGGCAAGCGTGAGCACGATCCACACCCACACACGCTTATCGGTGATGCCAAGGGTCCAGAATCCGGGAATGAACGGCACCGGGATGCCTTCGGAGCCCGACGTGAATCCACGCCAGCGGCTCGCACCGATCAGCAGCACCTGTGCGACGGCGATCGTCGCCATCACGAAATACGGGCCGCGCAGCCGGTTCGAGAGAACACCGATGACGAACCCGGTCACGGTTGCGAGCACCGCGCCGAGGACCACGCCGTACCACGGCGAGATGCCCCAGCGCGCACCACAGAGTGCCGCCGCGTAGGCACCGAGGCCGAAGAACGCCGCATGGCCGAGCGACACCTGGCCGGCGTATCCACCAGCAATGTTCCACGCCGCGGCTGCCGCACCCCAGATCAGGATGAGCACCAGGCTGTCGAGCAGAAACGCATCGCCCACCGCAAGCGGCGCGAGTCCGACGATCGCAAAGCAGATCACGGCCGGCGCGTACGCCTTCGCGTTTTCCGTCATGTACCGAGCGCCTCGGCGCCACGCTGGCCGAAGAGTCCGGCGGGTCGCACGATGAGGATGCCGATGAACAGCACCAGGTAGAGCACTTCCTTCCACGCCGTGCCGATCACATAGGAGCCGATCACTTCGACGGCGGCGACGAGGAGCGCGGCGATCAGCGCACCGGCCATGTCGCCCAGCCCGCCCAGCACGACGGCCACATAGGCGATCAGCACGAACTGCAGACCGGCGGTGGGATAGACGGGATAAACCGGCGCCAACAGCACACCCGCGACGCCGACACAGGTGATGCCGACGGCCCACGTCACCGCGTAGACCCGATCGGTGTCGATGCCCATCAGCGATGCGGCGTCGCGGTCCTGCGCGGTCGCGCGCATGATCTTTCCGGTGTATGACCAACGCATGAAAGCAAACAGGGCGAATGTCGTCAGGATGGCGATCGTGAACGCGACGATCTGCGCGACATTGAACGCGGCGCCGAAGAGCCGCACGACCACGGCGTAGTAGTCGGTGCGCACGAAGCGGGCGTCGGCGGTAAAGAGGACGAGCGCCACGTTCTGCAGCGCGATCGACAGGCCGACCGTGGTGAAGATCTGCACATTGTGGGAGGCGTGGATGACCGGCCGCATGACGGCCCGGTAGCTCACCCAGCCGACGGCGAAGAAGAGCGGTAGCGACACGACCAAGGTCAGGTACGGATCGAAGTGCAGCAAGGTGAAGGCCCAGAACGCAGCGTACATGGCGAGCATGAGGAATTCACCATGCGCGAAGTTGACGACGCGCATGACCCCGAAGATGAGCGTGAGCCCGACCGCGATCAGGGCGTAGATGCCGCCAAGCAGGATCGTCGAGACGATCAATTGTGGGATCGCGTGCATGTCAGGACGATGCGCAGACTAATGCGGAACGCCCCGGCGTGCCGGGGCGGATCGAAGCGCGTTGCAGAGCCGTGGCTACTTGCGCGATTCCGGCGCACCAAGCGGAATCCACTTGGCGCGATTGGTCGTGAACGCCTCGGGCCAAACAGTGACGAGCGAGCCGTTCTGCCACTGCAGCATGTAGTGCTGCACGCGGTCATTCGCATTCTGCCCGGTCTGATCGAACTTCACGCCCCAGCCGTTGATGGTGGAACCGACCGGCAGGTCCATCTTCATCACCGCGGCACGGAACGGATCGAGCGCATCGGACTTCGCGGCATCGAGCGCCAGTTTCAGGATCCACAGGCCGCCGCCGGCGAGTTGATGCGCGCCGGTCGGCACGTCGGATCCGGTCTTCGCCTTCACGGCGTCGCGAAAGGCCCGTTCGATCAGCTGACCCTCGGGGCGGAACTTCTCGATGATCAACCCGGGGCCGGGTTCGAGCAGCACGAACGGCCCGTTCGCGTCGTTACCGAACGCCTTGCCGAAGCCTTGGTTGCCATACCCGGTCGCCCCCGCGTGCAGCACCGCCTTAACCTGGAGGTTCTGCTCGCGCGCCTGCCGCCAGAACAGGATCGCGTCCTGATCGCGCGCGATGTGGTGCAGGATGTCGGGATCGGCGTTCTTCAGCTTGAGGATGATCGGCGTGAGATCGTTCGAGGTGAACTGGTAGTACTCGAGCGCGACCTCCTGCATGCCGAATTCGGTCTTGGCGCGCGTTCGGGCGGCTTCGGTCACGCTCTGGCCGTAGGAGGAATCCTCGGACAGGTAGGCGATTTTCAGCTCGCTCGGCTTCTTGCCGAGGCGCTGCGCAAGATATGTGGCGATGAACTCGATGTTGTACCAGCCGAACCCGTTGCCGTCGATCTCGGTGCGGAACACGTTCTTCATATTCCGCCGTGTGAAGCGCGGATCGACGCACGACGTCTCCCAATAGATGACGTTCTGCCGCGCGGCCGCTTCGCTCGCTGCACCGCAGAGGGTCGAGGAGAATGTGCCCGAGATGATCTTCACGCCTTCGCGCGTGGCGAGACGCGTCGCTTCGGAGGCGGCGGTCGTCGGATCGACGGCATCGCCGGTAGCGAACACGAGCTTCTTCCCCATCACCCCACCAAAGCGCGAGTTGATGAGATCGCGCATGATTTCGTAGCCCTCGAGGTGGAGTTTGCCCTGGACGGCGAGGTTGCCGGTGAGCGGCTCCAGGATCCCGATCTTGTACTCGCCCTGGAGCGCCTGGGCTTGGGCGCCGCGCGCGCCGAGTGCCAGCACCATGGTCCCGGCGATAAGGCGCCAGTCAAGCCAATTCGAGTTCTGCATAGCGCTGCTCCTTTTGATGATGGGTGCGACGGCGGACATTTCGAACGATCTCACTTTCCGCTTCGATGCGGCGAACAATGCCCCGAATTCGGGTTCGTGGCAAGGGTGCCGCCGACAGAGCGGCCGAC
>JANMUI010000399.1:0-3186 GCA_031391405.1 Betaproteobacteria bacterium | reverse complement strand
GCTTGAATCGTTTTCTTCGTTCTGGGCAAGCGCGTACAAGGAAACGATCGTCTTCACGCTCATCATTCCTATTCTCATCTGGCGCTCACTGAAGACGCGTCATGTTGAAGACGAGGAAGAATGATAGTCGCGCGGTTCGGTCCGATTGCGTTCCTCGTATTCATCGCGATCGCACCGCTCATCCTTCCGGAATTTTATGTGACCCTGCTCAACTACATCGGGTTGGGCACGTTGGTTAGTCTAGGTCTGGTGATCCTCACGGGTGTGGCCGGTGTAATGTCGTTCGGCCAGCAGGCCTTCGTCGGACTTGGCGCGTATGCCACGGCGGTCATCACGACCGTTTATGCGGGCTCGCCTTGGATGGGCCTCGTCGCGGGTCTCGCAATTACGACGGTCGCCTCGCGTGCCTTGGGGGCGATTACGCTCAGACTGTCCGGTCACTATCTGCCGCTTTGCACGATCGCCTGGGGCATCAGCCTCTATTTTCTCTTCGGCAATCTCGCAATCCTTGGGCAGTACAACGGCCTTTCCGGCATTCCGCCGATATCCATAGGAAATTGGATACTCGATACCGGTCGAGAAACCTACTACCTCATCTGGATCATCGCACTGGCTGCGCTAGTCGCGGCACGCAATCTGCTCGATTCACGTACGGGTCGCGCGGTGCGTGCGTTGCGTTTTCGCGGCGTGATGGCCGAGAGCTTCGGCGTGGACACAGCCGCACTCAAGACCCATGTGTTCCTCTATGCAGCCGTGCTTGCCGGCATCGCCGGCTGGCTCTATGCGCACTTTCTGCGATTCGTGAGTCCGCACGCCTTCAATGTCAATGCTGGCATCGATTATCTCTTCATGGCGGTCATTGGTGGTGCAGCGAACGTTTGGGGCGCCGTCATCGGTGCTTCGGTGCTCACCATTCTCAAAGAATGGCTGAAGGATATTCTTCCGAAATTCTTTGATACCAGCGGCAACTACGAGATCGTCGTCTTCGGCCTCTTGATGATGCTGCTCTTGCATCGCACGCGTGACGGCCTTGCTCCCGCGTTTGTTCGCTTGATGCCTCTGGGTCGGCGACCGTCCCCACCGGCAGCGGCCTCTCCGTTGCCTGTCCGCACGCAACCGGCGGTTGGCGAACCGCTCCTTGCATTGCACGCTGTCCAGAAGAACTTCGGCGGACTGGTCGCGGTGGGCGACCTGTCGTTCGAGATGCAATCGGGTGAAATCCTCGGACTCATCGGTCCGAACGGCGCGGGGAAGAGCACCGTGTTCAATCTTGTCAGCGGCGTGCTGCCAACGGATGCAGGCGAGATACGCTTCCTTGGTGATCGTATCGACGGGCACAACCAACGCGACATTGCGCGGCGCGGCATCGCGCGGACCTTCCAGCATGTGAATCTCGTAAGCACCATGAATGTGCTGGAGAACACCGCGATCGGGGCGCACCTGCGCGGTCGGCGAGGCACCATTGCCGCCATGCTGCGCGCCGAGCGGACGGAGGAAGCGCAATTGCTTGCAGAAGCATCACGGCAATTGGAACGCGTCGGATTGGGCGGGCATCTTTTCGAGGCCGCCGGGAGCCTGCCGCTCGGCCAGCAACGTGTTGTCGAGATCGCGCGGGCGTTGTGCGCCGATCCGATCCTTCTGCTGCTTGACGAACCGGCCGCCGGATTGCGATATGGTGAAAAGCAGGCGCTCGCCGCTCTCCTTCGCAAGCTTCGCGATAACGGCATGAGTATTCTGCTCGTCGAACACGATATGGATTTTGTGATGGGTCTGGTCGATCGCCTGGTCGTGATGGATTTCGGCCAACGGCTGGCGGTCGGATTGCCGCATGAGATCCAGGCAAACGAGGCGGTGCGCGAGGCCTATCTCGGTGGCATCGAATGACCACCGCAATGCTTGAAGCGCATGACTTGCGCGTTTTCTACGGCAAGGTGGAGGCGTTGCACGGGGCGACCATAAGAGTCGACGAAGGCGCGATCGTCGCGGTGATCGGGCCGAATGGCGCCGGGAAAACGACCTTGCTTGCGGGCCTCATGGGCCTTGCCCGCTCGACCGGGCGTATCGACTATCGCGGCGGCGATGTGCGCGGGTCGAGCGTCGAGGCGCGCGTCGCGCAGGGACTCAGCCTGGTCCCCGAACGTCGCGAGCTGTTCGGTGAAATGACGGTCGAAGACAATCTTCGATTGGGCGCGTTCCACCGCGTGCGCCGTCGCGATCGTGGCATCGACAGCGACTTGCAGGCGACCTACAAACGGTTTCCACGCCTCTTGGAACGGCGCACCCAGCTCGCTGCAACCCTGTCCGGAGGAGAGCGCCAAATGCTCGCGCTCGGGCGCGCGCTGATGGCCAAGCCGCGCCTCTTGATGCTGGATGAACCGAGCCTCGGATTGGCACCCAAGATCGTGCGTGAGATCTTTCAGATCATCGTCGAGCTGCGACGCACCGGCGTTTCCATCCTGCTCGTCGAGCAGAACGCGCGCGCCGCTTTGCAGGTTGCCGACTACGGTTATGTCCTCGAGACGGGGGATCTCGTGCTCGAGGGGCCGGCGCACGAGCTCGCTGAGAATCCGCGCATCATCGAGACGTATCTTGGCCTTGCACGCTCGCAAGCTATTCCAACGTGATGCCCCGCTCGCGAATGACACGCCCCCAGCGCGCACCTTCGGTCCCGAGCCACTGCCCAAACGGTCCACCGGTCGTGCCCACGACCTCATATCCCTGCGCTTGAAGACGCTCACGCACCTCCGGGTCCGCCATCGCGTTTCGCACGGCCGCATCGAGCTTGCCGACTACTTCATCAGAAAGTCCGGCCGGACCGAGCATGCCGACCCACGACTGCGCTTCGAATCCGCTGTGGAAATCACCAATGACAGGCACTTCGGGCAATAGCGGATGACGCGCAACCGACGTCACCGCGAGCGGAATAATCTTGCCAGCCTTGAGATGCGGTAACACCGTGCCGAGCGTGACCACCATCATGTCGACTTGCCCACCAAGGAGTGCGGTCATTGCAGGCCCGCCTCCCTTGTAGTGAATCGCGTTAGGGTCGATACCGGCGGTGAGCTTTAGGAGCTCGACCGTCAAGCGGCTTGATGTGCCCGGACCCGCCGTCGCGTAGTTCAGCACATTTCCACGCGCCTGCGCGAGCCGCACGAGATCTTCATAACGCTTGACCCCTAGTCCGGG
>JANMUI010000367.1:0-17350 GCA_031391405.1 Betaproteobacteria bacterium | reverse complement strand
CATCGTGTCGATGTATGCGGCAAAGCGCTTCGGCCGACCGGTGAAATGGGTCGGCTCGCGCACCGAATCGTTCGTGTCCGACAACCATGGACGCGCGCTATCGCTTTCGGGTGAGCTTGCAATGGATGCCGAGGGCCGTTTCCTCGCGATTCATTTTGACGATACGGCGGACATCGGCGCGTATGCCACGCCGTTTGGTGCATGGATCGGTACCCGCAATCTCACGGTCACCATGGGCGGCGTCTACCGCATTCCGGCCATGTTCGCGCGGAGCCGCGTCGCTTACACGAACGCCACGCCGGTGTCGGCATATCGTGGCGCCGGGCGCCCGGATATCGCGTTTGCCATCGAGCGGCTCGTCGATCACGCAGCGGCGGAACACGGCTTCGATCCGGTGGCGATTCGCCGTCTGAATTTCATTCCGCGCGATGCGATGCCCTACAAGACGCCGAACGGCACGACCTACGATTGCGGCGACTTTGCCGCGGTACTCGATGACGCGTTGGAGCGCGCGGACTGGTCCCGGTTCGCCGCGCGTCGTGCGCGCTCGAAGGGCGCAGGAAAATTGCGTGGGATCGGCATTGCAACGTACCTTGAAGCCAGCGGCGGCGGGGCTGCGCCGAAAGATCAAGTCGAGGCGCGATGGGATGGCCGCGCGAATGTCACGCTGTACACGCTCGCCCATTCATCGGGGCAGGGGCATGAGACGACTTTCGCGCATATCGTCGCCGAAGCCCTTGGTCTGCCGATCGAAAAGGTGCATGTGCGCGAAGGGGATCCGGACGTCTTGCTCGTCGGCAGCGGAACCGGAGGATCGCGATCGCTCCTTGGTGCCGGAAGCGCGTGCAAAGTATTGGCCGAAAATATCATCGGCGTGGCGCGCACGCATGCTGCCCGCGCGCTGGAAGTCGCCGAAAGTGGCCTCAAGTTTGCACGCGGGCGATTCGCGGCCGCCGGCGGGCGCTCGGTGACCATCGCCGAATTGGCGGTGCGGCTCGCCAGCCAGACACCGCATCCCTTCAATCTCATCGGCGAAGGATCATTTGGCGTCACGTTTCCGAACGGCTGCCATGTCGCCGAAGTCGAGATTGATCCGCAGACGGGGCGTGTCGTGGTGCTCCGCCATACGGTTGTCGACGATTCTGGTAATGTGATCTCACCCGACTTGGTGGAAGGACAGATCCAGGGCGGCGTCGTGCAGGGCGCAGGTCAGGTGTTGGGCGAGCATGCGATCTACGACCGAAGTAGCGGGCAGTTCCTGAGCGCGAGCTTCATGGACTATCCGATGCCGAAGGCCGGTATCGTACGAAGCTTCCAGCTGTTCGAGCACCCGGTTCCCACCGCCACGAACGCGCTTGGCGCAAAGGGCGTCGGTGAAGCAGGAACCAGCGGTTCGATTCCGGCGATCACCAACGCGATTCTCGATGCGATGCGTCCGCTTGGCGTCAGAAACATCGAGTTGCCGGCCACGCCGGCGCGAATCTGGAATGCATTGGCACGTGCGGCGAAGACCGCGCGTACGTTGGATAAAACGATTTGAGATGGTTTTCGTATTGAGAAGGAGTAGAACCCGTGTATAGCCTCACCTACAAGCGCGTGAAGTCTCTCGACGAAGCGAAACAGTTCATCGCGGCGAATCCGGATGCGAAATTGATGTCAGGTGGCATGACGCTGCTGCCGACCTTGAAGCAGCGGCTCGCGCAACCGTCGCATGTCGTTGACATCGGCGCGCTCGGCGAGCTGAAAGGCATCGAAGTGAAGGCCGATCGCCTCATCGTTGGCGCCGCTACCCGGCACTTCGACGTCGCCGGTTCCGCGCTGGTGAAAAAAGCCATTCCGGCGCTCGCCTATCTTGCGAATCTCATCGGCGATCCGCAGGTGCGCAATATGGGGACGATGGGTGGATCCATCGCGAACAACGATCCGGCGGCCGATTACCCGTCTGCGGTGCTGGCATTGAATGCGAATGTCATCACGACCAAACGAGAGATCGCTGCCGACAATTACTTCAAGGGCGTGTTCGCAACCGCGCTTGATGCGAGCGAAATCATCACGAAGATCTCGTTCGCTCTGCCAAAGCGCGCGGCCTATTCGAAGTTCGCGCATCCCGCTTCGGGCTATGCGATGACCGGCGTATTTGTCGCCGATTTCGGTGGCGGTAATGTCCGCGTCGCGGTCACCGGCGCAGGGCCCGGTGTGTTCCGCTGGAAGGAAGCCGAGGCGGCGCTTGGAAAGAACTTCTCCAAGCAGGCGGTGTCAGGTCTTGCCGTGAAGGCGGATGGCCTGAACGCCGACATCCATGCACCGGCCGAATATCGCGCGAATCTCGTCAAGGTGATGTGCGAGCGCGCGGTGCAGTCGATCGCGGGCTAGGAATCTGCGCGGCGGACCGCGCAGATTCCTGATGGAAGACGCTACGTGCCTTTATTACCGCGAACGCGCCACACAATAACCCGGAAATGGAGCTAATTTTGCTTTCAAAGCGCCGTACGGCTAAACGATTGCGTCTTCCTAGAGGAGTGCGCGCCCTCTGCCGCGCACACTCCTAGGTGGCAGCGACCCATGGCTGAAGCCTTCAAGGGGCGGCGCGAAGATCGTCGCCTGATGACCGGTGCCGGGCGCTACACCGCTGACTGGGATCTGCCCGGCCAGTTGTACGGCGTGTTCCTGCGCGCCGATCGCGCGCATGCGATTATTCGATCGGTCGATGCCACCGCGGCGCGAAAGCACGCTGGTGTCGTGTCGGTCATCACCGGTGCCGATGTCGCCAATGCCGGATTCAAATTTCCCGGCACCCTGGTGACGTATCCCGGTCGCGGCGGTCAGGCAATCAAGATTCCGCCGCGCCCGACCTTGGCGCGCGACCGTGTGCGCTTCGTCGGCGAGGAAATCGCGCTGGTGGTCGCGACATCGAAGCTCGCGGCACAGGATGCGGCTGAGCTGGTGGCGGTCGACTATCAGGATCTGCCGGCGGTCGCGCATCCGGAAGACGCGGTGAAACCCGGTGCGGAGCAGCTCTATCCCGACATCGCGAACAACATCTGCTTCGACTACGAGTATGGCGACGAGGCCGGCACGCAGGCGGTGTTCGACAAGGCCCATCACGTTACGCGCCTGAAGGTCGAAAGCCAGCGGGTTTGCGGCAATCCGATGGAGCCGCGCGCAGCGCTGGTCGCCTATGACGCCGCTGCCGACCGGTACGATGTCTACAGCTCCAATCAGGGCCCGACCATGTTCAAACCGGGCCTTGCCTTCGTGAGCGGTGTTCCGCCGGAAAAGATCCGCATCGTCCCGCTCGATGTAGGTGGCGGATTTGGATTGCGCAGCGGCTCGTTTCCAGAGCATGTCGTGTTGATGTATGCGGCGAAGGCGCTTGGCAAGCCGATCAAATGGGTCGGCTCACGCTTCGAGAACTTCGTCACCGATCCGCACGGTCGCGCGATCGTTATCGAAGGCGAGATCGCCATGGATCGCGACGGCAGATTTCTCGCCATCCGCACGAACTGGCTCGCTGATCAAGGCGCGTACCTCACGGCGCCGGGCCCTCTCATCAATACAGCGAATGGCATGCTGACATTGTCCGGTGTCTACAACATCCCGGTCGGCTATGGACGCCATCGCCTGATGTTGACCAACACCACACCGACCGGTCCGTACCGGGGCGCCGGGCGACCGGATATGGCATACATCTGCGAGCGGCTCGTCGATCAGGCTGCGCTCGAAATGAAGATGGATCGTGCGGAGATTCGCCGTCGCAACTTCATTCCGAAGGATGCGTTTCCGTTCAAGAACGCCGCCGGTGCCATCTACGATAGCGGCGATATCGATGCCCTCATCGATCGCGCGCTTGAGGCATCGAACTGGGGCAGCTTCGAATCGCGTCGCCAGCAATCCGCGGCCAACGGCAAGTACCGCGGCATCGGTTGCGCGACCTTCATCGAGCCGGCGGGCGGTGGCATGGCACCGAAGGATCAGGTGGCGGTGCGCTTCGAGGCGGGCGACAAGATTGCGTTGTTGGCGCCGATCCAGCCGCATGGTCAGGGACATGAAACCGCGTTTCCGGAGATCGTCGCGCGCGTGCTGGGTGTCGCCCCCGAGAACATCGAGCTTCGTGGCGTCGATCCGCACCATTCGATTCCATTGATGGGCAACGGTGTGGTCGGATCGCGGACCGCGATGCACTACGGTTCCGCGCTCAAGCTCGCGGCCGACGATGTCGTGAAGAAGGGCCATGAGCTGGCCGCGCGCAAGCTCGAAGCCGCGCCTGAAGACATCGAATTCGCGAACGGCCGCTACACGATCAAAGGAACCGGGCGTGGAATCGGACTATTCGATCTCGCGCGGGAGCACCGACCCGATGCCTCGCATCCATTGAACGCGAACGGCGAGTGGGCGTTGTCGCGCGCGTTCCCAAGCGGCGCGCATGTTGCCGAAGTCGAGATCGATCCGTCGACCGGCGTCGTCGATATCGTTCAATACACCGCGGTCGATGATTGCGGCGATATCGTGAATCACACCCTGGTCGAAGGCCAGCTCCACGGTTCGGTGCTGCAAGGCGTCGGTCAGGTGCTGGGGGAGATTGGTTACTACGATCGCAGTAGCGGACAGTTCCTGACCGGCACGTTCATGGACTACTACATGCCGCGCGCGGGGCTTGTTCGCAATCTGCAAGGACATGAGCTCAATGTTCGCAGTCCCACGAATCCGCTCGGGTTGAAGGGTGTCGGCGAGGCGGGTACGACCGGGTCGCTGCCAACGGTGGTGAACGCGATCGTCGATGCGCTTAAATCGCTCGGGATCCAACACATCGACATGCCCTGCACGCCCGCGCGCGTGTGGGACGCGATTCAATCCGCACGCAAACATTGAGCGCTCATCGGGTGCCTAACGGATGCATCGTCGGGCGGCAAAGTTAAGGGGTCTGGGGGGAATGGCACTTACTTAACCGAATTAGGAAATTTACCGTTCGCCCTGAGCCTGTCGAAGGGTGAATGCAGGAGCGTCCGTGAGTGGACGATCGCCCGCCTTCGACAAGCCTGCGTTACCCTTCGACAGGCTCAGGGCGAACGGAGGCTTGAGCAGCGCACGTTAAGTAAGTGCCGTTCGGGTCTGGGGGAGATTTCCACCAGAATCGTTACCGTTTCGTAAGGAGAGTGTGAGATGGCCAAGGTTGCAATGAAAGTGAACGGCAAGCAGGTGTCGGGAGATGTCGAGGACCGGACCTTGCTGGTGGACTTTATCCGCGATTCGCTCGCGCTCACCGGCACGCACATCGGTTGCGACACGAGCCAATGCGGCTGCTGCACGATCCATGTGAATGGGCGTGCGGTGAAATCGTGCACGATGCTCGCCGCGCAAGCCGAAGGCGCCGACATCATGACGATCGAAGGGCTCGCGCAGGGCGACAAGCTGCATCCGGTGCAGCAGGCCTTCACCGAATGCCATGCGCTGCAATGCGGGTTCTGCACGCCCGGCATGATCATGGCATCCGTTGGGTTGCTGAAGGACACGCCGAAGCCGACCGACGATGAGATCTATCACGGGCTCGAGGGTAATCTTTGCCGCTGCACCGGCTACATCAATATCGTGAAAGCGGTGAAGCGGGCTTCGGAGTTGATGGCGGGATGAGGTAAGGGCATGAACCGCAACGGACGCGAAGGACACAAAGGAATCCGAAGTCAGTGATCGGCCTCGCGTTGCCGTACGATCTAAATCGGACCGGTTGGCTCATCGCAGCATATAGTTGATATCAGGGACTTGTAATCCCTTGCGTCCTTTGCGTCCATTGCGGTTCAATTTCTGTGTAGTGCGAGCGTGAGCGCATGGCCGTAAGCCAAAGCGCGCCTGCGGAGCTTCAGCTCACACCGGGCCTCCTGGTACTCCTGTTTGCCACGATCTTCATCGCGGCATCCACGATCCACTATCAAGTGCCGATGATCGCGCTCCTCGCTGACGAGTTCGGCGCGAGCGCGGCCGAGATCGGCTGGCTGCCGACCCTCACCCAGCTTGGCTTTTGCCTCGGCATCGCGTTTCTGACCCCGCTCGGCGATCGGTTCAACAAGAAACGACTGATCCTCATCCGATTGTCCGGATGTGCCCTGACGGCAATCGTCTTTGCGACGGCGGATTCGCTTCCCGTTCTCATCGCCGCAGGGCTGGTGATGGGAATCTTCGCGAGCACATCGCAGGATGTCGTGCCGCTGGTCGCCGAGCTCGCGCGACCGGACCAGCGTGGACGCGCCGTCGGCACCGTGCTGAGCGGGCTCTTGCTTGGCATCATGTCCGGACGCGTCGCGGGCGGCCTGCTCGCCGAGTATCTCGGTTGGCGCACGGCGTACTGGATCCTGCTGGCGGCGCTGGCGACAGTATCCGCGCTCGTGGCTTGGCGAGTGCCCAATCTGCGCCCGCAATCGACGTTAGGCTATGTCGCGCTGATGCGCTCGATCGCGGGCATCGTCCGCGCTCAGCCTGCTCTTCGAAGGGCCTCCGCCGTGCAGGGTCTGTTGGGCATCTGCTACGGCGCGTTCTGGGCGACCTTGGCGGTGATGATGGCGAGCCTGCATAACGTTGGCAGTACCGCGATCGGATTGATCGCGATTCCAGGCGCGGCCGGTGCGTTGATTGCCCGCCCGGTGGGCAAATGGGTCGATGCGAAGGGACCACGATCAGCCGTGACCCTCGGCGTGTTGCTGGTCGTTCTTGGCTATGCCGTCCTCGGCTTCGCGATTTTCGCGGTCGCGGCCGTGGTGCTCGGTGCGATGCTGCTCGATTGCGGGATTCGCGCGACATCGGTCTCGAATCAGGCGTATCTCACCGGCATCGACCCGGCCTCGCGCAGCCGCATGAACACGGTGTTTGTCCTGCACATGTTCGGCGGCAATGCGCTCGGCGCGCTTATCGGTAGTCTCATGTTGGCCGCGGGCGGATGGATCGCAGTCTGCGCGACAGGTCTCGCGTTTTCGTCGGCGGCACTTTGGGCGCATTGGCGATCGGGAATCCAGTCCGCAGCGCCGCGATAATCGACATCTCCCGATCGCGCTGGTCAATGCGCTCTCGGCTATGCTTCGGCTTCTCGAAAAGCGACTCCATCATCCAAAGCGAGGCCTCCCATGACCATCAAGATGTACGACCTTGCCGGTAAGGACCCCGAGCGGCGCTTCAGCCCCTACTGTTGGCGCATCCGGATGGCTTTGGCGCACAAGCGCCTCCCGGTGGAGACCGTACCGTGGCGGTTCATCGAAAAAGATCAGATTGCGTTCGCTGATTCGACAACCGTTCCGGTGATCGTCGATGGTGCGAACAAGATCGCCGATTCATGGAAGATCGCCCTCTACCTCGATGACAAGTACCAGGATCGCCTGGTTCTGTTCGGTAACGAGGCCGCCGTCGGTGCAACACTCTTCTTGCGGCAGTGGACGGAGCGGGTGATCCACACGGCAATGCTCCGTGTCATTCTGCTCGACGTGCACGACGCCCTCGATGAACCGAACCAGGCGTACTTTCGCCAGTCGCGCGAAAAGCGGTTCGGCGCCACGCTCGAGCAGTATGTCGAGAACAAGGAAGACAACATCGCGAAGCTGCGTGATCTGCTGGCGCCGGCTCGCGCAGTCATCGCGACGCAGCTTTATTTCGGCGGTACCGCGCCAAGCTTTGCCGATTACATCCTGTTTGGCGCGTTCCAGTGGGCGCGCTGCGTCTCGCCGGCCAAGCTGCTTGCCACCGACGACGCGCTTTACACATGGCGTGACCGGATGCTCAATCTGTACAACGGATTGGCGAAAAAGGCGGTGGGATACGAGGTGTAGAGGGCTCGCCGGCGGAGGGCGCGGTTCAGTGTCTCGCCGCCGCAATTGCCCGCCACACCCGCTCGCTCGTCACCGGCATATCGATCGCAGTGACACCCAACGGCGCAAGCGCATTCATCACGGCGTTGACCACGACAGGGAGTGCTCCGACCGTTCCAGCTTCGCCGGCGCCCTTTACCCCGAGCGGATTCAGCTTGGTCGGCACCGGATTGCTTTCGATCGGCATCGAGCAGATGTCATCCGCGCGCGGCATGCAGTAGTCGAGGAACGTCGCGGAAAGCAGCTGCCCTGATTCCCGGTCATAGGTCACCTGTTCCATGAGGGCTTGCCCCAATCCTTGCGCGACGCCGCCGTGAATCTGGCCTTTCAGCGTCAGCGGATTGATGACCGTTCCGACATCATCGACAACGCAATAGCGCTGCACCTCGATCGTGCCGGTCTCCGGATCAATTTCGACTTCACAGACGTGACTGCCATTTGGAAATGTCGCCGCTTTCGGAACGAAGGTTGCCGATTCGAAGAACCCCACTTCAAGGCCAGGCGGGAGCTTCGCCGGCACGAACGCTGCTTTCGCGACTTCTTTGATCGTGATCGAACGATCCGTGCCGCCGACCGTGAACCGACCGTTGGCGAACTCGATGTCCCCGGCGGACGCTTCGAGCGCATGGCCCGCGATCTTTTTCCCTTTCTCGATCAGCTTATCGGCGGCAAGCGATAAGGCACTTCCCGCGATAACCGTCGATCGCGAGCCCATCGTGCCCATCCCGAAGGTAACGCGGTCGGTATCACCATCGATGTAATGCACATCGCGCGGATCGATCCCAAGGCGCTCGACCAGAATCTGCTTGAAGGTCGTCTCGTGCGCCTGACCCTGCGCCTTCGTGCCCATGAATACCGTCGCTGTGCCACTCGTATCGAAGCGGATCTCTTGGCGAACTCGGGGCTGGGTGATGCGGCATTCTCGATGGCATTGACCAGACCGAAGCCGCGCAGCTTGTTGCGCTGTTTGGAGTGCGCTTGCCGTGCGGGGAACTGCGCAAGATCCGCCAGCCGGATCGCAGCGTCCATGCCTTTTTCGAATTCCCCGCAATCGTAGGTTACGCCGAACGCGTTCTTGTACGGCAACGCCGCGGTTGCGATCAGGTTCATGCGGCGCAATGCGATCGGATCCATCTTCAGCTCGCGCGCCGTGTCATCGATGAGACGCTCGATCACATAGGTCGCTTCCGGTCGCCCGGCGCCACGGTAAGGCGCGGTCGGATTGCTGTTCGACAGCACCGCGGTCACCAGGACGTGCGCGGCGGGAAACGCATAGACACCCGCGAGCGTTCCGACATTCGCGAAGATCGAGAGGAGATTGCGATCGGAACCGATGTAGGCGCCGATGTTCGCGCGTGTGCGAACGCGTAGCGCAAGAAAGCGGCCATCCTGATCGAGCGCGATCTCCGCATCGCTGATGTTGTCGCGACCATGTTCGTCGCCCATCACCGCTTCAGTGCGATCGGCCGACCACTTCACCGGGCGACGCAGTTTCTTCGCAACCCACAGCACCAGCCGATGTTCGATGTATTGCCATCCCTTGGTCCCGAAGCCGCCGCCAACGTCGCCCGCGATCACGCGTACCTTGCTTTCCGGCATCTTGAATACCGTCGCAAGCAACTGCCGAACACGATGGGGATACTGCACGTCGGCGTACAACGTGAAGCGGTCTTCACCCGGATCGTAGACGCCGATCGCTCCGCGCGGCTCCATGTACTGTGCGAACACCCGCGTGATCACGTAACGCCGCTTGATGACATGCGCGGCCGCTGCGATCGCCGCATCGGTCGCCGCCTTGTTGCCCTGCTCGTAGATGTGCGAGATGTTGTCCGGACAGGCATCCCACACCGCGGGTTTGCCTGGTTCACCGGCGTCTTCGGTGGCGGTGACCGAGGGCAGCTGCTCGTAATCGACAATGATGCGCTCGGCGGCGTCCTTGGCTTGCGCAAGCGTTTCAGCGACGACCAGAGCCACCGAATCCCCGACATATCGCACCCGATCCTTGACCAGCACCGGGCGCTGTGGCGCGAAGATCGGCGTTCCGTCCGGGCGCTTGCGTGGAAAAGTGACCTTCGGACTGCCGAGGGCGTCGCGATCGTAATCATCGGCCGAATAGACCGCGATGACACCGGGCCCGTCTGCCGCCGCCGCCGTGTCGATCGAGAGAATACGCGCATGAGCGTGGGGTGAGCGCAGCACGACCGCATGCGCCTGACCGGCGATATTGACATCGTTCACGAAGCGACCGTCGCCGCGCAACAGCCGCGGATCTTCGAAGCGGGAGACGGATTGGCCGATGCCGAACTGATTGGGAGAGTCGTTCATGGTGTCGAGATTGAATCGAGCAGTGGTGAAGGATAGCTTGGACAGCAAGCGCGCGTGACTGGCGCGCCGTTCGTCAATATTGACTTCGACGCGTACCAAGGTATCGTACGCGGTCCCGGCGCGAATCTCGAACGCTATCGCCGGATGCCCCAGGAGGAGCCATCCCCGTGCATGCCGCGTTGCGCCCGCAAGAGGTCAACCCCGCGAAGCTTGTGTCGCTGTTTCGCAAGCAACTCGAGCTATGCCGGGTCACCGCCGGCGAAACGATTGCCATCGTGATCGATCATGGGCGGCGTGTCGATCCGGCGATGATCGTCAAGCGTGAGGCACGCTGAGCACGACCGATGCGCATCGAGGGCTCTTTCGAGGTGGGCGCACCGATCGAACGCACCTTTCACGAGCTGAAGGACGCCGGCCTCATGGCCCGTTGCGTGCCCGGATGCGATGCAATCGAGCGCGAATCGGCATCCCGGTACCGCGCGCGGGTCACCGTGGGCGTGGGGACCATTCATGCGACCTTCAATCTCACCGTCGAAATCACGCAAGAAGATCCGCCCAACCGGGTGATTTCGCGAACACGGGGCGACGAGGGATCGCGCGCCAGCATGTTGGCGGCCGACAACACGGTGAGTTTGGTTGCGCTTGGCGCCAATGCCACGCGAGTGCAATACGTGTCGGAGGTTGCGGTGACCGGGCGTCTTGGGAAATTCGCGCTCGGCGTCATGAAGAAGAAAGTCGAATCGCTCGGGCAGGAGTTCGCGACGCGTTTTCGCACCGCGCTCGAGGAACGCCTGTCCGTGGACCAATCCCTGCCCAACCAACTGCCGCTTGCCTCCCATGTTGTTCCGACCGAAAACGGTTAGCAAAGCGGTCGCGCTGCTCGCCTTGCATCCGCATGCGCGCATCCTGGCGGGCGGGGCCACATTGGTCGCGATGATCAACGCGCGCCTCGATGAGCCGGAAGCGATCGTGAGCCTGCGTGACATCAAGGAGATTCGCGGCATCAAACGCGCGGCGGGCGGCGCCATTCGCATCGGTGCCTTCACTCGCCATGCGCAGACGGCTACCTCGCAGGCACGCCTCAACGGGACGCTTGCAGTCGTCCCGGCCGCCGCCGCGCAGATTGCGAATGCAACGGTTCGAAACATGGGGACGATCGGCGGCTCGATTGCGTTCGCCGATCCCGGCCTCGACTATCCGCCCGCACTGGTGGCGGCTGGTGCCACGATCGAAGTCGCGTCCCGAGCGGGCCGGCGACGTATCGATGCGTGCGAATTCTTTGTCGATTGGTACGCGACCGCCCTCGCGCCGGGCGAGATGGTGACCGCCATCGAATTGCCTACCCCTCGGCAGGGCACCGGCGTCTATCTCAAGCTCGCCCGCGTATCCGGGGACTATGCGACCGTTTCGGTGGCGCTGTCGGTGGCGAAAACAAATCACGGCCTTGAGGCACGCGTGGCGGTGGGCGCATGCGGACCGAAACCCCTATTGTTCGATGACGTCAATGCGCTCTTGTCCGGGGATCCAAGCGACGTCGAGATCGAGCGTGCGGGCGCGTTGCTCCAGGCCGCGGCCGACCCGGTCGATGACGTGAGAGGAACCGCCGAGTACCGGCGCATGCTGATTCCGCGGATGCTGGCCCAGGCATTCGCGCAGGCCAGGCATAACCTGGGGTCACGCAATGGCTGAGCCGATCCTGATCAAGCTCGAGGTCAATGGTCGCGCCCATGCATTGAATGTGGCGCTGACGGAAACCCTGCTGACCACCTTGCGCGAGCAACTGCTACTGACCGGGTCCAAGCGCGGCTGCAATCAAGGCGTTTGCGGGGCGTGCACGGTGATGGTCGACGACGTGCCGATGCGCGCCTGCCTATCGCTCAGCGCGAATTGCGAAGGATCGGCCATCCGCACGATCGAGGGGTTCGATGCGGACGCGACGATGAATCGCCTCAAGGACGCGTTCGTCGGCGAAGGCGCTTTGCAATGCGGCTTTTGCACCGCCGGCATGCTGGTTACATCGCATGCGCTTCTCGCATCGAACGAGCATCCAAGCGTCGATGAGGTTCGCGAGCGGCTGTCGGGAAACCTTTGCCGCTGCACCGGTTATCGAAAAATCATCGAAGCGGTGCGCCGCGCCGCAGAGGGGTCCGCGTCATGACCGACAACGCGATGGCCGTCGGCAAGAGCATTCCGCGGGTCGATGGTCGCGAGAAGGTCGAGGGGCGCGCGCAATACATCGCCGATCTCTATCGGCCGGGCATGCTGCATGGGGCGATTCTCGCCAGCCCCTATGCCCACGCACGCATCTTGCGTTATGACGTGACCGAGGCGCTGAAGATGCAAGGCGTGCATGCGATCGTCACCGGCGATGATTTCCTTGAACAAAACCGCATGGGCGCGTTCGTCAAGGACGAACATGCGCTTGCGAAAGGCAAGGTTCGCTACACCGGCGAGCCGGTCGCCGCCGTCGCCGCCGCAACCGAGGCGCTTGCGCGGCGCGCGGCGCAGGCGATCCGCGTCGACTATGAAGAGTTGCCCGCGTTGTTGACCCCAGAAGATGCGCTCGCATCAGACGTCAAAATTCATGACGAGCTGGAAGGTTATTTCAAGATCTTCGATACCGGCAGTCGCGGGAACCTTTGCTCACGCACCGATTTCTCGGAGGGGGATCTCGCGCGCGGATTCACCGAAAGCGATCTGGTCTTCGAGCACACGTTCCAAACGCAGGCGCAGAATCATGTGGCGCTCGAGCCCTGCGGGGCGCTCGCGGAGGTCGATGCACAAGGACGCGTGACGCTCTGGTCGGCGAATCAGTCGGTATTTCGTGTCCAGGCGTGTGTCAGCGAAGCACTCGGGCTGCCGATGTCGCGCCTGCGCTGTCTCACGCCGCGCATCGGCGGCGGCTTCGGCAACAAGATGGAACCCCATGTGCAGCCGATCGTGGTCGCGCTCGCGCTCAAGGCGAAGCGCCCGGTGAAGTTGATCCTGTCGCGCGAGGAAGACTTTGAAATGGTGCGTGCACGCCATCCCTTCAAGGTGCGCGTCAAGACCGGTGTCAAACAGGACGGTACATTCGTCGCGCGCGAAGTCGATGTGTTGCTCGATTGCGGCGCATACGGTGATGACAGTCCCGGTGTGCTTGGCTTTTCGCTCTTGTGCGGGCGCGGGCCGTATCGGATCCCCAATGTGCGCTGTCATGGTCAGCTGGTCTATACGAACAAACTGCGGTTCGGGGCGTTTCGCGGATTCGGCAATCCGCAGGTGAGCTTCGCTACCGAATCGCAGATCGATGAGATCGCCGCAACGCTTCGCATGGATCCGATCGCGCTCCGCTTGAAAAACATCATTCAGGGCGACGATTGCTGGTTCGGCGGACAGTCGCTCCTTTCCAACGGACTTCGCGAATGCGTCGAGCGCGTGCGGGACGCGTCTGGCTGGGGCAAAGGCGCACCGCCTGCCTCCAGCCCACATCATCGCCGCGCCTTTGGCTTTGCGCTGTGCGGACAGCAAAGCGGCTTGCTTGGGACCGGTGCGATTGTGCGCCTGCTGGAAGACGGCACGCTCGTTCTCAATGTCGGCGCGAACGACATCGGGCAGGGTTCGGACACCGTTCTCACCCAGATGTGCGCCGAATCACTTAAGGTGCCGGTCGAGCGGATCGCGTTCGCAAGCCCCGACACCGACGGCTCGCCGTTCAATTGGGGTACGACTGCCAGCCGCCTCACCTATATGACGGGGCGCTCGGTCGTGGGCGCAGCGCTTGACGTGGAAAACCAGATCAAGGAACACGCGGCGGAGATGCTTGAGTGCGCCGCCGAAGATTTGGAGCTTCGTCAGGGCGGGTTGGTCGGCGTGAAGGGCATTCCGGGAAAGGAGACGAGTTTTTTCCTGGTGTCAAAGCGTGCCCACTGGCAGGTGGGCGGGCCGATCATCGGTTCGCACGCCTGGGTCTACGATCAACCGACCATCGATCCGAAGCGGGCCGTGGCAATCGGGCTGCCGTTTCCCAGACTGGGTGCCTACAGTTTCTGCGCGATGATCGTCGACATCGAGGTGGATACGATCACCGGCAAGGTCGAAGTACGGCGGGCATGGTCGGCGGCCGATGTCGGCAAGGCGATCAATCCGCAATTGGTCGAGGGCCAGATCGAGGGCGCGTTCGTGCAGGGGCTGGGCTTTGCGCTCGTCGAGGAAATGGTGTGGGACGGCGGGCGGCTTGCGAATCCGACACTGATGGACTACAAGATCCCCACGACGAAGGAAGCGCCGTTCGATATCGTCACGATCATCGTTGAATCAAATGATGGTGGTGGGCCGTTCGGCGCAAAGGGCGTGGGCGAGGTGGGAATCATTCCGGTTGCCGCGGCGATCGCCAACGCGGTAAAGCAAGCGACCGGCGTACGCCACGACCGATTACCGCTTACATCGGAGCGCGTGTTGCGCAGCATCTTGAACAAGTAGCACATCACCAAACGAGGACGTCATGAAAAGAAGAGTGTTGCTTCAATCGGGCATCGCGCTCGGCATCGCCGCCATGTTGACCGGTACGCAGGTCTTCGCGCAGACGAAGCCCGTTCGCATCGGCTTCTCGATCGCGAAGACCGGGCTCTACGCAAAGGCCGCGCCGTCGCAGCTCAATGCGTATGAGCTATGGCGCGATCAGGTGAATGCCCAGGGAGGGCTCGATGTCGCCGGACAAAAGCGACCGATCGAGTTCGTGCAATTCGATGATCAAAGCAACGGCGCGCAAGCGATCAAGATCTATGAGCGTCTGGTGACGCAGGACAAGGTCGATCTGCTGCTTGCGCCATGGGGCACGTCGATTCATGTGGCGATCGCCCCTGCCATCGAGAAATTCAAGTTCCCGATGGTTGGCAACACGGCTGCGTCGGTGAAATTGCGCGAGCTCAAGGCGCAGAACATCTGGTTTGTCACGGCCGCGTTCCCCGATCGCCTTGGCACCGAGCTTGCCGCGATGATGAAGGCGAATGGGGTGAAGTCGGTCGCGCTGGTGTCCAACGTTCTGCCGTTCGCCAAGGAAGTGAAACAGTTTCTGGAACCGGCGATCAAGGCGGCCGGGATCGAGATCAAAGTGAACGAGGAATATCCGCCGGACATCAAAGACATGACGGCCATGCTCGCGAAAGTGAAGCAGGCCAATCCCGACGGCGTGCTTGCCCTTGCGTATCCGGCCGACGCGCCGTTGTATGTGCGGCAGGCGAAGGAGCTTGGCATCACTGCCCAGTTCCAGTTCGTTGCGATCGGGCCCGCGATCGACTTCTTTCCGAAGCTCCTTGGGGCGGCGGCGAACGATATCGTGACGATCGGCCATTGGACGCCGCAGCGCAATGAGCGGGCCCGGGCATTCAACGCGGCCTACATGAAGAAGTTCAACGAAAAGCCCGACTATCTCGATTCGATCGAAAGCTTCGTCTCGTGCGAAATTCTGGAACAGGCGGTGAAGACCGCCGGGCTCGATCGCGACAAGCTGCGCGCGGCGATCGCCAACGGAAAGTTCGAGACGATCAACGGGCCGGTGCAATTCAAGGGCGTGGAGAACAGCATTACCAAAACCGGCTTCCTGCAGTTGCAGAACGGCGAGCATCAACTCGTCTGGCCGCCCTCCGATGCGACCGCGAAGTACCGTCCAAAGACGCAGTGGTGAGTCGGACGCGTTCCGTTCGAGCCACCTAGGAATCTGCGCGACCGGCCGCGCAGATTCCTAGCCCGAACCATCCGGTGTTGGACTTCTGATCCGAAGCGCCCGCGCAGTCGGGTGCCTTCTTCTTCGTGCTCGACATTCTCTTTTCGGGTCAATTGCTCGCTGCCGCGCTGGTGTCCGCGTCGGTGTACGCCCTCGTTTCGCTCGGCCTGAATCTCGTCTACGGCACGATGCGGTTGCTGAATGTCGCGCATGGCGATATCGCCATGTTGGGCGGCTACGCGGCCTTTTGGTTCTTTACGGTACTGGGCGTCGCGCCGCTCTGGTCGCTATTTGCCACCGGCGCGCTGGCTGGTATGGCCGGCGTGCTTGCGTATCGCCATCTCTTTTGGCGGGTGCTCGTTGCGAGCTCGGATGCCGTCCGTAGCGAGTCGAATTCCCTGCTGGTCTTCTTCGGTGTGTCGGTGATCGTCCAGAACACCATCGCCCTTGGTTTCACCGCGACCGCGCGCGGCTATCAGTATCTTGGCGATGTGATCCAGATCGGCAACGCCGCCATCACGCAGAATCGGCTTGCAACCCTGCTGGTTTCCGCGGCCCTCTGCCTGGCGGTGTGGCTCGTCCTGCGATGGCATATCGTCGGGCTTGCCATGCGCGCACTGATCGAGCAGCGCGAGGCCGCTGCGATCGTGGGGATCGATATCGAGCGATTGCAGCGTACGATTTTCTTCGTCGCGTTCGCCTCGGCTGCGATGGCCGGGTCGCTGATCTCGATGGCCGAGCAGGTATTACCGTTCATGGGGTTCGAGTTGACCATCGCCGCCTTCGTGGTCGTGATTCTGGGCGGGCTGGGAAACATTGGTGGTGGTCTCGTCGCGGCACTCATCCTCGGGCTCATCGAAACATACGGGGTGGCGCTGACATCGCAGAGCTTCCGTTCGATCCTGCTATACGGCGTGTTCGTTGCCGTGCTGCTGTTGCGTCCGCAGGGCATCTTCGGCAAACGAGCGATCCGCACATGAGCGAGCGACACCAGCTACTGGTAATGCTCGCCGGTCTTGTTGTGGGCGGGCTCGCGATGACCGCTGCCGGTGATTACTGGATCGGCATCGGCGTGTCACTGGCGATGTGGATCGCGCTCACCCAAAGTTGGGCGGTGCTGTGCGGCTTGTCCGGCTACGTTTCGCTCGGACACGTCGTGTTCTATGGTCTGGGTGCCTATGTGGTTGTGGCGACGTGGCAGACGATCCCGCTCACGATCGCGTTGTTTCTTGCCGCGGGCGTCGCCGCATTGTTCGCGGCAATCGTGGGGTTGCCGGTACTTCGCGTTCGTGGACCGTATTTCGTGATTCTCACATTCGGTCTTGCCGAGCTGGTGAAATATTGCGTGCTTGCCTTCGAGGCATCACAAGGCAATGCAAGCCGCATTCTGCTCGGGGCGCCGGATATCGAAACGCTGTTCGGCTGCATGCTCGTGCTGGCCGGCCTTGCATGCGTATTGGCCTACGCGGTACGCGCC
>JANMUI010000336.1:0-4841 GCA_031391405.1 Betaproteobacteria bacterium | reverse complement strand
ATCCGACCGACGAAGACCTCTACCAATAAACCCGTTCGGGCTGAGCTTGTCGAAGCCGAGGATGCGCGTCAGCACTGAAGTTCGATCGGGTTAGGTCCTTCAACATGGTCGTATCACGCGCTATGAACCTCGCTTCATCGCCGTGAGCTCATGGATGAACCAGTCTCCCGAGTAGATCCGGCGCGTTAAGTCATACGGATCATCACGATAGAACTCGCGAACCTGGAGCTTGACAGGCATCTTGAGCTCAGGCACGTACCATTCGATTTCCTCGCGGGTGGTCTCGCTGCGAAACGGGTCCTGGTCACCGACATAGATGACACGCTCGATCCGTAGCGCCTTGAACTCACCCATCGGTACGCGCACGGTTTCCCAGCCCCGGATCCGACCATCGACCCGCGTTCGGCGGCGTTCTTTCCAGACCTCGTCGCTGCGCACGGCCCGCTCGCTCCAGCGCTGGCCCTCGGCGAGCGGATATGGCGTCATCGCGAGCGCCGGCTCGAACGTTCCGCGCGCCCGATCGTTCAACGCTCCGCTATGCAAAGCGCCTGGCGTCGGGTACACAGCGTCGCTGATCAACTTGCCGTCGCCGAATTTGGTCACGATCCGCACCGTACCGTCGGCTTGCGCGACTTCCCGGACGACGGTCGCCTGCTCGATGCTGTTGTAACCGTTGATCTCGCGATAGGTCCAGGATTCGCCTGTGCGATAACTCGGTGCCTCAACCTGGGCCCAGGCCAGGGTGGAAAGTGCAGCAAGCGGGATGACCAGAAATGTTCGCATACTCATGATGGCGGACTCCTCAAGAAACCGTCGACGTCGCGGGTTGGAACCCCATATTCGCGGTAACTCGGAAATTGGACGCAATGGTCGGACGCAAACAGCCGGCGGCCGCGTGCATTGTGCGCCGCGAGGGTTGCCGTTACAATGCGCGTCCCCCGTGGGGTGGTAGCTCAGCTGGGAGAGCGTCGCGTTCGCAATGCGAAGGTCGGGAGTTCGATCCTCCTCCACTCCACCAGATTTTGTTTGCCTGTTGAATCCATACAGGTTCACCCCTCCCTCCGCCTGGACGGGATCAGTGTCCCAAACTGGTGTCCCAAGAAGGGCGGGTAAGTGTCGTTCCGCAATCGGCACGGTGTCTTATACTTTCGCCGTGTGGCGCCACTCGAACTGCGACCCTACTTCGGTAGGCATGAACTGTATCGATCCCTGTAGACGGCAAGCCCCCCTAAGGCGAAGCTGCGGGTCCGACAGGTATCGGTACACGGGTCGATGCGGCTTTTTCATTTCTGCGTCGAACCATGCCTAAAAAGATAGACAACGATCTCCGGCTCGAACTGCGCGCCATGGTCGACTTCAACGAGTTCGATCATCAGCCTCGCGTGAGCGTGAATAAGGGACCGGGCGATACTGCCGCTTCGCCGAAAGTGCCGTTTGAAATTCCTATCCTCGGGACTAATGCGCGATTCGTCATTGAGTGCACGTGGTGTACTGGGCGCGAGAAGCTAACATTTGGCTACGCTTCGATCATAGGCGTGCTAAGGCGGACGGGACTCATTCAACAGCGATTAAGAGGCAAGTCTCAGCCATGTGCGGAGTGATTGTCATTGTCGGACGTCAGGGCCAGCCGGTGCCTGCCGAAGGTCTGCGTCGGGCGACCGAGGCGCTCGTACACCGCGGGCCGGACGATTCCGGCGAGTACATTGCCGGCCACGTCGGTTTCGGGTTCCGCCGCCTGTCGATCGTCGACCTGAGCCCGGGCGGGCACCAGCCGATGACGAGCCAGGACAGCCTGCTCACGCTAGTGTTCAACGGAGAAATCTACAACTATGTTGAGTTGCGCGAAGAACTCCTGGCGCTTGGCCATGTATTCCGTTCCTCGAGCGACACTGAAGTGCTGCTCGAGGCCTACCGGCAGTGGGGCCCGGACTGCGTACGCCATTTCAACGGCATGTGGGCCTTCCTGATCCATGACCACCGCACCGGCATGCTGTTCGGCGCGCGCGACCGCCTGGGTGTGAAACCGCTCTATCTGTGGCAGGACGCTTCATGGTTGATCTTCGCGTCCGAGCCGCGCGCGATTGGCGCGACCGGGCTTTGCGCGTTGAAACCCGATTGGCACCGCCTGGCCGATTCAATCCGCTGGGACCGCAAGGATCACCAGTCCGGGACTTGCTTCGCCGGCATCCGGCAGATCCCGGCCGGGTACAGCTTTCGCGTCGATGGGCAGGGTCGGCATACCGAGCAGCCCTACTGGTCTCTTCCGAGCGAGCCTCAAGGGCAGGTCACTCAACCGGAATCCGCCTGGATCGAACAGCTCGGCGCGCTGGTCACCGATGCCGTCCGGCTGCGCCTGCGCAGCGACGTGCCGGTCGGCTTCACACTGTCTGGTGGCATCGATTCGTCGCTCCTCATCTGTGAGGCCGCCCGGCTGAACGCTAACGGTATTGCGCCGCTCGCGTTCAGCTACCAGGACTCGCACTACGACGAGCGCGAGCCAATCGCCGACACCGTTGCGCAGACCGGCGCACGGCTCGTGCATGTCCGCGACGAGGATCTCGACGTGGCCGCGCTGCTGCCTCAGACGGTGGAAGCAAACGGCGAGCCGGTACACTCGCTAGCGGCGGTCGCGAACAATTCGCTCTTCGCGCTCGCCAATCGGCACGGCGTGAAGGTCCTGCTAGGCGGGCAGGGCGCCGACGAGGTATTCGCTGGCTATTCGAATTTTCAGTGGGACCACTGGCATTCAATGTTCCAAGACCGGCGCTGGGCGGCGCTGCTCGAAGATGTTCGGCGCAATGCCTGCCTGACCGCGCGCCCGGCGCTCGCCGTGCTGGCAAAAACGCTGATACGTTCACTGCGCATCGGGCTGTCCGGCTCGGCGCTGTACCGGCGACTGCGCGCCCTGCGCGTTCCCGATCGCAGCTCCGACGTCCACTCGATCTTCGCACCCGAGTTCCTGCGCATGGCCACTGCGCCGAACCGGAAACCCTTCGACTTCCGCCTCGCGACCATGCAGCGGATCTCGCTGACGGACTGGCCGCTGCCGATGTACCTGCGCCTCGAGGACCACCTGTCGATGGCCCATTCGGTTGAGGCGCGCCTCCCGTTCACCGACTTCCGCCTGGTCGAGCATTCGATGCGGATGCCCGATTCGCTGAAGTTCGCGGGCGGGGTCAACAAGACGGCACTGCGCAGGGTCGCGCTAGGGCGCGTGCCAGCCAGCGTCTCCGCGCGGATGGTAAAGCTGGGCTTCCCGGTCAGCCACGGATTACGAATCGCGCGCCAGCTGCATCGACTGTGCGCCAGCCTCACCGCGTCGCAGGAATTTCGCGAGCGCGGCATCTATGACGCCGATGCAGTAGCGCGTCTGCTCGCGCGCGAACCGCGCGAGTCCGATGTCGACACGATGTTCCATCTGGCCCAGACCGAACTTTGGTTGGGGAGCATGAGCGCGCGCAGGAACGTTCGTTGAATACCCGCAGCGTACGCGCGGAGGCGCTCGCGGGTGCGCGTTGGACCATGGCGGCGCGCGTTGGGCTGCAGCTAGTAACTTGGCCGATCACCATCGTCGTGATTCGTCTGCTCGAACCGGGCGACTACGGCCTGTTCGCGATCGCGCTGCTGTTCACCGGTTTCATCGCGTTGTTCGCCGAACTCGGTCTCGGCGTCGCACTGGTCCAAACCCGTGAAATCGACGACGGCATGGCCCGCGCGGCGAGCACGCTGGTGCTGATCCTGAACGGGCTCGTGGCGCTGGCGATCGTGGCGGTCGCGCCGTGGGTGGCGTGGGTCTACGACGAACCGAATGTGACGCTGGCCATGCGCGTCCTAGCTCTTGAGCTGCTTATCGCGGCGTTTGCTGCCGTTCCGCAGGCCCTGCTCGAGCGGCAGCTTCAGTTCCGCTCACTGTCGCTCGCCCAGATGGTCGGCGGTATTGCCGGCGCTGCAACCACACTTACCGCCGCTCTGCTCGGCGCAGGCGTGTGGGCGCTCGTCGCCGGCAGCTTGGTGACGGCGCTCGTTCGTTCGGGCATGCTGATCAACTTGCATGGGCGCTTGGTCTGGCCCGGGAAGGTCAGTCTCGCAACGATCCGACCTTTGCTGCATGTTAGCACCCAGGTTGTAGCGGGCCGCGTGCTCTGGTACTGGTACGGGCACGCTGACCAACTCTTGCTCGGCAAGCTTCTGCATGCGGCTCAGCTCGGCTTTTACACCGTGGCGGCGCAATTGGCCATGCTTCCGGCGAGCAAGCTCATGGAAGTGGTGAACCGCGTGGCCTTCCCGATTCTGTCGCGCGCCCAGTCGGACCCGAAGGCGCTGCGCGAGATGCACCTGCGCTTGATCGGCCTCCTGGCAATGTACGGGTTCGGCGTGTGCTGGGGCTTGGCCGCGGTCGCGCGCGAGTTCGTCGGGCTCGTGTTCGGCGCCAAATGGGAGTCCGCCGCGACCCCGCTGGGGATGCTCGCGATAATCGCTCCGCTTCGCATGCTGTGCGCATTGCACAACACCACGACAGTGGCGGTCGGCGCGCCCTGGGCCGCGACCAAGGAGATGATGCTCGCGGCGGTGCTTGTACCGCTATCCGTGACAGCGGGCGCTTGGTGGGGCGGCCTGCCCGGCGCGTCGATGGCGTGGCTCGTCGCGTTCCCGATCGTGTATTTGGCGTCGAACCGGCTTACCTGTGCCGTCCTCGGCTTGCGGATACGCGAGGGGCTAAGGCCGCTCGCAGCACCATTCTGGTCGGGCTAGGCGCCGATGTCCGACAACTGGCCTCGCTCCGTACCAACCGATCCCCGGTTCAAGCCCATATCCACCGCCGCTGAGAAGGCAGTCGCTTT
>JANMUI010000301.1:0-2558 GCA_031391405.1 Betaproteobacteria bacterium | reverse complement strand
GGCGCGGCGCGCGGCCAGCACACCGGATCGCGAAGCCTTGTTCGATGGCACGCATCGCCTCAGCTATCGCGAGCTCGCCCACGGTGTGGATCGGATGGCGGCACGCTTACGATCGCTTGGCGTGAACGCGGGTGAAATCGTGACCGTACAGATCCCCAACTGGGTCGAGTTTGCATACGTCTTCTTCGCGCTCGAACGGCTGGGCGCCGTGGCGATCCCGGTCAGCGTGGACTTTCGCAGCCGCGAGGTCGATTACATCATGCGATTTGCCGGCAGCACGGTGTTCATTTGCTGCGATCGTTTTCGCGACTTCGATCATGTGGCGATGTTCGAGTCGATCCGCTCCGGTATTGCTGGTGTGAAGCTTGTCGCGAATCTGCGTGGTCCCGCGCGCGCGGGCATCGCCAATCTCGACGATGTCGTGCACGCCAAGGGCGCCCCCGATGATTTCATCGCAGCGCCGTCTGATGTCGATGCCATCATGCGGATGGCCTTCACGTCCGGCACCACCGGCAATCCGAAGGGCGTTACCCACAATCACAACACGACCCTGGCAGCGGCGCGCATCCTGAACGGCGATCAAGGGCTGGGAGAGGACGAGGTGATGCTCATCTACTTGCCGCTAGGACTCAACTGGGGCTATCTCACGCTCGTGCAATCGATCTTCAGTGGCGCGCGCGCGGTGCTGCTCGATCGGTTCCGCGCCAACACGGCGCTCGAATTGATTCAACGCGAGCGGGTGACCTATGTGCCCACTTCGCCGGCTTCGATTACCGCGATGCTCAACGAGCCGGATCTCGCGTCATACGACCTGACCTCGCTGCGGCTGGTGATTACCGGTGGCGCCTCGGCACCGATCGAGACGATTCGTGCTTATCGCAGGCACATCCACGGCACCTTGCTCGAGCTGTATGGAATGCTCGAAACCGGCTATCACACCTACACGCGAAAGTCGGACGATCCGGAACAGGTCACCGGCTCTTGCGGACGCCTTGCGAGCCACATGGGGCTGCGCATCGTCGACGACCAGTTCCGCGATCTCGCACCAGGCGAGACGGGTGAGATCCTCTGCGATGGACCGTCGGTGCATCTGGGTTATCACAATAGCCCTTCTGCGAATGCCGAGCTGTTCACCCCGGATGGCTGGTTTCGCACCGGCGATCTCGGACTCATCGATGGGGCCGGCAACCTGCGCATCGTCGGACGCTTGAAAGAGATCATCAATCGGGGCGGCAAGAAATTCTTTCCGCGCGAGATCGAGGAGATCCTGTATCAACATCCGAAGGTCATGTATTGCGCGCTGGTCGGCGTTCCCGATGCACGCCTGGGTGAACGTAATCATCTGTTCGTCGTCCCAAAAGGGGAAGCACCGACGTTGGACGAGCTTGTTCGGTTTATCGGTGACTCGGTGGCGACGTACAAGCTGCCGGAGCAACTGGAGATCGTTACCGAGCTGCCATTCACGCCGACCGGAAAGATCCAGCGGCATGTGCTGGTGAAGGAGTTGCTCGCTCGAGGACCTAACGCCTAGAACGTAAATCTTGAACCGCAGAGGACACAGGGGACGCAGGGGGCTCTTGAATGGTCCGACTCGCCGCCCAATCGGTGCCTGTTTGCAGGCTGAGCAATTTGCTAAGTCATTCGTTTGCTTCTCCCCTGCGTCCCTTGTGTCCTCTGCGGTTCATCTTCGGATTTTTAGTTGACTACAAAGGAAGACCATGTCCAATCCCTACGCCCACTATGAACGTCTCAAATTTGACCGCCCGCATCCTGCGGTCCTGCGGATCACGATCTCCAATCCTGGCCAGATGAACGCTGTCGACCCGCGCACGCATTCCGAGCTCACCGAAATCTGGCGCGACATCGACGCTGATCCTGAAACCAACGCGGTGATCATTACCGGCGCGGGCAAGGCATTTTCCGCCGGCGGCGATCTTTCGCT
This sequence comes from Betaproteobacteria bacterium, assembly GCA_031391405.1. GTDB lineage: Bacteria > Pseudomonadota > Gammaproteobacteria > Burkholderiales > SG8-39 > SHXR01. The sequence goes on along the minus strand of JANMUI010000301.1, from coordinate 616 downwards.
GGTGGCGAAAATGGCGGAGGATTTCCAGACGCGCTGCAAAGTGTGGAAAGAAGCCAAGGATATGGCGTACAACATGATCAACTGCGGCAAGCCGATCGTCTCGGCGATCAATGGCGCCGCGGTCGGGGCAGGTATCGTGGTTGCGTTGCTGGCCGACATCTCGATCGCCGGGAAATCCGCCAAGCTGATCGATGGTCACACCAAGCTTGGCGTCGCCGCTGGTGATCACGCCGCAATCATCTGGCCGCTGCTCTGCGGCATGGCGAAATCGAAATACCACTTGCTGCTCTGCGAACCCCTCGATGGTGAACAGGCCGAGCGGATCGGTCTCGTGTCGCTTTGCGTGCCCGATGACGCGTTGCAGGCGAAGGCACTCGAAGTGGCAACGCGGCTGGCCGAAGGGTCGCCCAGTGCGATTCGCTGGACCAAGTATTCGCTCAACAATTGGCTGCGAATGGCAGGGCCGACCTTCGACACTTCGCTCGCGCTGGAGCTGCTAGGGTTCTCCGGACCCGATGTGCTCGAGGGCGTCGCGGCGTTGCGAGAAAAGCGTCCGCCGAAGTTCGAGCGCAACAGCATCGTTTGAACAAAGCCGCTCGGATAACCTGCCCCGTCG
>JANMUI010000285.1:0-4334 GCA_031391405.1 Betaproteobacteria bacterium | reverse complement strand
TGCGCGTATGCCGGCTGTTGCCGCCGCGCAGATGCCGCGGCGCGCTCTCGAGTACCAGCACGCTCGCACCTTTTTCGCGTGCGCAGAGTGCGGCGGAGAGGCCGGCGTTGCCTCCGCCGATCACAAGGAGGTCGAAATTCGAAAGGTCTGAAGACATGGATGGGAGGCACTTCGTAGTCGGAATGCCGCCCGTCGCGGCGCGCAATGATAAGGCAATCGCGCTCATGCTGATTGTTAGTCAAGCGCGTTCCCTGCGTTTCCGGTAGGGTAAGACCCCTTTTTCGCCGAACTGACGCAAAAGGGGGCGCCGGCGTCAAGCTGGAATAGATTGGAGAGGACGTTGTCGCACCCAGACGAGCAATCACCGAACTTCAAATCCCCCGCGCTCGCTTGCGATGCGCATTTTCATGTGTTCGGTCCAGCCGATCGCTACCCGCACGGAACCGATCTGCGCTACGCCCCGCCTCTCACTCCACTTGGGGACTATCAGAAGCTTGCCTCGACCATTGGCATCGAACGCATGGTGTTCGTGCAGCCGAGCGCCTATGGCCGGGACAATCGCTGCATGCTTGATGCAATGGCCGAGGTCGGCGTGGAGCGGTGCCGCGGCATCGTCGATGTCGACGAAACCATTGCCGACGCCGAGCTCGACCGGCTGAACGCCATCGGTGTGCGCGGCATACGGATCAATGTATCGCCGGTGCGGGCGCAGGAGTCGGGCTTGATGGCGAAGCTGTTGCCGCGCATCCGGCGCCTCGATGCGCGCTGCGAAGAGATCGGCTGGCATCTCGATTTCCTGTTGCCGGGTTGGCTCACCAAGGACCTGATGAAGGTGCTGCACAATTTGAAGTGCGAGTTCAGCCTCGCGCACATGGGCATGTTTCTCGCGAAAGACGGCATCTGGCAGCCGGGATTCCAGCAGTTGCTCGATCTGTTGCATCACGGTAATGGCGGCGCCTGGGTGAAGCTCACCGGCACCTATCGGATCTCGACCGCACCGGGCTTCGCCGACGTGCTCCCCATGGCCCGGGCCCTGATCGATGCAGCGTCCGACCGCATCCTCTGGGGCAGCGACTATCCACACCTGTCGTTCGCCGACAAAGTGGGGTCGGTGGCGTTGTTCAATCTGTTAGAAACCTGGGCTCCGGACGAGGCGATTCGACAAAAGATCCTCGTGGAGAATCCGGCGCGGCTGTTTGGATTCAAGTAACGGTTTCGGTGCGTTGCAGGCTGGCAACGTCGTTGGCATCGGCCCATGTGCCGACGATGGATGGTCGCGCCACTACTTCAGCTCCCCGAGTATTTCCTTGCGCACGTCGGTGATGTCGCGCGCACGCGTCACCGGCACCCCCTCGCAATGGCCAAGCTGCGGGCACTGGGTGCTGCGCGGACAGATGATCCGTGCCGGATGCGCGAGCGAATCCTCCACCCAGGCGATGTTAAGAACGGTGGCGACGGTGCGGATCGCTTCGACCGCAGCACGTGGAATCTTCGCGCTGCCGCCCCGCCGCCGGCATTCTTCGGCGATCGAATTGACGATCGCGGCGGCATCGATGCCATTCGCCAAGAGCGCCGGCGCCAGATCGATGCCCACCGAGAGCACATGCGGGTTGCCGCCCATGTCGCGCGTGCGCAACGAGTGGCAGCAGTAGAGCAGCCAGCGATCGCCATCGCGCAGCACCGAGATCTGCGAACCGGGTTCGGCGCGAGCGTCGCGGATCACGCGGAACACCGCCCAGTTGGGGCAAGGATCGGTGACATGCGTCATGTTCCCCCATGGGAGCGGGATGCCGTTGCCGCGATAGACCGCACGCAGTTGGCCGGGCGCATAGGCATCGAAGAAGTGCCAGTACGGATAGGGTGAGACTTTGGTCATCCGCCGCATGACGACCGCCGGGGTGAGCTCCAGCTTCGTCCCGACCTCGACCCGGTAGCGCTCGCGGGTGAGCAGGCGTCGGAAAGGAATCTTCGGGCAGAGCAGCGCGCCGGCGAAGAAACTGCATTCGAAGTCGCGCCAGGCGTGCAGCACATCCCGCGGTTCCATGCCGAGGACCGCACCGCTCTCGGGGCTGCCGCCCATCTCACCGCCGGTTGCGTGCGGCGACTTCATGCCGTCACCACCATGCAACACCTGGTGGCCGATATTCGATGCGAGGTCGAACTTGAGGCGCGCGGGATCCGCTTGCAGCGCTTTGTTGAGGAACACCGTGCCTGGCGGTTCGAAGAACGAGCGCACCATGCTGCGCAGCTCCCGATCCTGGTCGCGGGCCCGGACCGGCTTGCGTTCGAACCAGCGGATTTCCAGTCCGTGCCGTTTGCAAATCCTCATCAGATCGTCGACCGAGGGTGGAAACAGGCGCTCACCAATTTCCTCCGCCGCGCGCTCGAGATCGGGGAATTCGTTGCGTGACATCTCCTGATACGACCGAATCAGGAGGTGCGCGAACTGACGACCGGACGTGCCGGTCTGCGACAGCAGTTCCGGGATGGCAGCCTGCAGCAACTCCTTGGAAAAGAGGAATGCCGGCTCCAGCGGAATCCTGGCGGCGCCGCCGGCGCTCACTGCGCTTCCCGCGGGCGCGATCTCGGCGTTCTGGTCGAGAAACCACGCCGACTCGCGATTGAACAGCTTCGCGATGAGTGCAAGGACCTCTTCGGAGGGCACGCGCCGACCGCTTTCTATCATGCTGAGATAGGACACCGACGGTGCCGTCTGCGGGTCGATCTGGATGCAACGCTGGGAAAACTCCTCCAGGGTCATGTGATTCTGTTTGCGCAAGGTGCGCAGCTTGGCGCCGAGAAAATGGCTCTTCCGGAGGATACGTTCCATGAACCGCCTCTGTGAAAACGATCGTGTGAAAACGGCAGAAACTATACCAGTCAAATTTACTCTGTGAAATTTCTCAGTGAGAATTTCTCAATGATTAGCCGCTAGGATCGCGCCATTAGTGATCACAACCCGCTCAATCACTGGAGAAAAACCTCATGACGAAGCACTCAAACGAGCAGTCCGGCAGCGCTGAGGCACAAGCGCTCCAAGCGAATTGGGATAGCGATCCGCGCTGGTCAGGCACCGCGCGCGGCTACACACCAGCGGATGTGATCCGCCTGCGCGGCAGCGTTCGCATCGAATACACGCTCGCACGCCGCGGGGCGGAAAAGCTCTGGTCCTTGATGCAAGAGTTGCCATTCGTCAATTCGCTTGGTGCACTGACGGGCAACCAGGCCATGCAGCAGGTCAAGGCGGGTGTGCCGGCCGTCTACCTGTCCGGATGGCAGGTCGCGGCAGACGCCAACGACAGCCTCTCGATGTATCCCGACCAGTCGCTTTATTCCGTGTCGAGCGTGCCCAATGTCGTCAAACGGATCAACAACGCGCTGCTCAGGGCAGACCAAATCCAGCACATGGAAGCACAGCAGACCGGCAAGCCGGGCGCCATCGATTTTCTGGCGCCGATCGTAGCGGATGCCGAGGCGGGATTTGGTGGCGTGCTGAACGCCTATGAGCTGATGCGCGCCATGATCGAGGCCGGCGCGGCAGGCGTTCATTTCGAAGACCAGCTCGCCTCGGCCAAGAAATGCGGCCACATGGGCGGCAAAGTGCTCGTCTCCACGCAGGAAGCCGTCCAGAAACTCATCGCCGCGCGTCTGGCCGCCGACGTAATGGGTGTACCGACGATCCTGCTCGCGCGGACGGATGCCGAGGCCGCCAATCTGATCACCACGGACATCGACGAGAACGACAAGCCCTTCCTCACCGGCGAGCGCACTGCGGAAGGCTTCTACCGCGTGAAGAACGGTTTCGAGCAAGGTCTGTCGCGCGGCCTCGCATACGCCAAATATGCCGACCTCGTCTGGTGTGAAACCGGCACGCCGGATCTCGAGTTCGCGCGCAAGTTTGCCGAGGGGATTCACAAGCAGTATCCCGGCAAGCTGCTCGCGTACAACTGCTCGCCCTCGTTCAACTGGAAGCGCAATCTCGACGACGCGACCATCGCGAAGTTCCAGCGCGAGCTGGGCGCCATGGGCTACAAGTTCCAGTTCATCACCTTGGCCGGGTTCCATGCGCTCAACTACTCGATGTTCGAGCTCGCGTACGGTTATGCACGAAAAAACATGACCGCCTTCGTTGAGCTGCAGGAAAAGGAATTCGCAGCTGCCGACCGCGGGTTTACCGCAGTCAAGCACCAGCGCGAGGTTGGCACCAGCTACTTCGACGACATTACCCAGGTAGTGCAAGGTGGCAAGTCCTCACTCACGGCGCTGCATGGATCGACTGAGGACGAGCAGTTCTTTGACCGGGGCCATGCCGAGAAGCTAAGGGCAGTGGGCTG